>JBBQPX010000412.1:0-2945 GCA_038216775.1 Chitinophagales bacterium | reverse complement strand
GATGGCATTGAAGAAATATTTTTAACAGAAATTAACCGCATTATTGCGCTGCATAAAAATAAACTGGATTTAAAAAAGATTGATAAAAATTTAATTATGCCAATGCCTGCTGATGTAAGGGTTGTTATGAACTGGAACATGAATAACACGGATATTGATCTTTGGGTTACCGATCCTAACGGAGAAAAATGTTTTTACAGCAATGCCAACACAAAAATAGGTGGCCGCATTTCTAATGATTTTACAGAAGGTTTTGGTCCCGAGCAGTTTATGCTTAAAACCGGCATAAAAGGTAAATATAAAATTCAGATTGATTATTTTGCTGATACACAGGTTACTATTGCCGGCCCAACTACCGTTATGGCAGAAATTTACCTGCATTATGGAACAGATAAGGAAGAAAAAAGAATTGTTACGCTGCAAATGAAAAAAGATAAGGAAGGAGAAGTTTTTATTGGCGAAATAGAATTATAAAGCCAAGGGCGCTATTGAAAAATAGCGCCTTGTTTTTAATTATATTTGCATGCTTAAATATAATCATGCAGCTAATACCCGTTACAGATAAAACAACTGCTCAACAATTCATTGATGTTGCGGTTTTACTTAATAAAAAAGACCCAACCTGGATTCGTCCGCTGGATAAGGATATTAATGAAGTTTTTGATAAAGAGAAGAATAAGGCCTTTCGCTTTGGCGAAGTAATACGCTGGGTTTTGAAAGATGACCAAGGAAAATTAATTGGCCGTATTGCGGCATTCATAAACAAAAAATACAAAAATAAAGGCGATGATGTACCTGTTGGCGGCGTTGGCTTTTTTGAATGTATAAATAACCAAGAGGCTGCCAACTTATTATTTGACACCAGCAAAAACTGGTTGATGGAAAGAGGAATGGAGGCAATGGATGGCCCTATAAACTTTGGTGAACGCGACCGCTGGTGGGGTTTAATTACAGAGGGCTATACACCGCCGCTTTATTGCATGAATTACAATCCGCCTTATTATGTAGAGCTTTTTGAAAACTATGGTTTTAAACTGTTTTTTAACCAGATTTGTTTTGGTATGGATGCGTTAAGGCCACTGGCCCAAAAAACCATAGATCGTCATAAAGTGCATGACGCTAATCCTGATATTAGCTTTGAAACGATGAAAAAAAATAATCTTGCAAAATACGCAGTTGATTTTGTAGAGGTTTATAATAAAGCCTGGGCAGGCCATGGTGGCTTAAAACAAATGAATAAAGAACAGGTGTTGCTGATGTTTAATAAAATGAAGCCGGTTATGGATGAAGATATTTTATATTTTGCCTATTACAAGGGAACCGCAATTGCCATGTTTATTAACCTGCCGGATATTAACCAGTATTTTAAACACTTAAATGGCAAGTTTGGATTACTGCAAAAACTGCAATTTGCATGGCGGCAAAAATTTAAAAAATCAAGGAAATTTGTGGGGATGGTTTTTGGCGTTGTGCCTGAATGGCAGGGTACGGGCATAGATTCATATATTATTGGAGAATGTAGCAGAATTGTACAAAGACCGAATCAACTGTATTTAGAATATGAAATGCAATGGATTGGTGATTTTAATCCCAAAATGATAAATGTGGCGGAAAGCCTAGGAGATAGCTTCCGCAGCCGTAACCTCGCCACATACCGGTATTTATTTGACCCCAATAAAGAGTTTCATCGCCACCCAATGGTGTCGTAAAAAATACAGCCACGGATTACATGGATTTTCACGAATTGTATTCATCTGTGCAAATCCGTGCAATCCGAGGCTAAACACTTCCCACGAAGTGGCTAAAAAAACAAATTATTTTTTGCAACTAAGTTTACCGAAATTAGCAGCCCATGGATGATAAGTTTATAGTATCGGCAAGAAAGTACAGGCCACAGAATTTTTCTACAGTGGTTGGGCAGTCGCATATTACAACTACTTTAAAAAATGCGATTAAAAATAATCAATTGGCACATGCCTTTTTGTTTTGCGGTCCACGGGGTGTGGGTAAAACTACCTGCGCCAGAATTTTAGCAAAAACAATCAATTGCGAAAACCAAACGCCGGAAGGCGAAGCCTGTAATACCTGCAACAGTTGCGTTTCTTTTGATGCAGGTACTTCTTTAAATATACATGAGCTTGATGCAGCCAGTAACAACTCGGTAGATGATATCCGCAGCCTTGTGGAGCAGGTTCGCTTTGCGCCGCAGGCGGGAAAATACAAAGTGTATATTGTGGATGAGGTACACATGTTGAGTTCATCAGCTTTTAACGCGTTTTTAAAAACGTTGGAAGAGCCGCCACCATATGCCATCTTTATTTTGGCAACAACAGAGAAGCATAAAATTCTGCCGACCATACTTAGCCGTTGCCAGATTTTCGATTTTAAAAGAATAACAAACAACGATACCATTGACCATATTCAGGAAATATGCGACAAAGAACACATAACAGCGGAGAAAGCTGCGCTACATGTGATAGCGCAAAAAAGCGAAGGTTGCATGCGGGATGCATTAAGCATTCTGGATAAAATAGTAAGCTTTACAAACGGCGAATTAACCTACAGCAACACGCTGGAGCATCTTAATATTTTAGACGAAGACTATTATTTTAAAATGCTAAATAACATGCAGCAACAGCAATTGAGCGATGCGATGTTATTGTATGATGAAATAAACCGCAAAGGTTTTGAAGGTGATACTTTGCTGGAAGGGTATAGCGAGTTTATAAGAAATGTGTTAGTGTGCAAAGACACTAAAGCAGCGATATTACTTGAAGTGGCGGAAGATTTTAAACAAAAATATTTACAGGCAGCACAGCAGATTTCAACCGGCTGGCTTATTGCTGCGTTAAATTTATTGAATGACGCCGAAATAAATTACAAGCAGGCACGCAACAAACGCCTGCATGTGGAGCTGGCCATCATCAAACTTACTTATTTGCTGC
>JBBQPX010000411.1:0-2968 GCA_038216775.1 Chitinophagales bacterium | reverse complement strand
GAGATGAGCAGCAAAGAATTAAAAACAGCAATTAAGAGTATTAGCAAACTACCGTAGTTGTAAAAACTACGGTAGTTCATTCACATAATATCCCTCTTTTGGAGATAGAGGCAAAAACCTGTCGTATTTCTGCGATAGGTTTTTTACTTTTGATAAAAATAACCACCATGCCATCATTTGATTTAGTAAGTAAAGTTGATTTGCAAACGCTTGATAATGCAATCAACACCGTTTCAAAAGAAATAATGAACCGATTCGATTTTAAAGGCTCTCATGTTGTTATCGACCTAAATAAAAAAGAGTTTAAAGTTAATATTGAGGCTGATAGCGAAATGAAAATCGACCAGATTACCGACGTAATGATAAGCCGTGGTATGAAACAAGGTCTTGCTGCCGAGGTTTACGACCTTAGCAAAGAAGCTTACCCAAGCGGCAAAATCACTAAAAAAGAAGTTCCGGTACGAAATGGCATTAAACAGGAAGATGCCAAAAAGATTGTAAAGCTGATAAAAGACAGCGGCTTTAAGGTGCAGGCGGCTATTATGGACGATATTATCCGTGTTACTGGTAAAAAGATTGATGATTTACAGGAAGTTATACAGGCAAGTAAGAGCTGGAATGTAGGAATTGCCTTGCAGTTTATCAATATGAAGAGCTAGTTTTAATTGATAATTGGTTAGTGGATAATGGATAATTTTTTAAAATCTCTTGCCTGTTGATTACATAAATAATAATTTTGTGTATGATGGCATTATCAATTATCCATTAAAACATTATCCATTAAGTTGAACGTTTTTAACCTAAAAAGCTTATTTTTGCCCCTTTCTAATAACTGTACGGCAAAAACCGTGCGCTAAACATTTAAAATAATATGAAACAAGGACTTCACCCAGGCAATTACAGGTTAGTTGTTTTTAAAGATATGAGTAACGGAACTCAATTTTTAAGCCGCTCTACAGCCTATTCAAAAGAAACAGTACTTCATGATGATGGAAATGAGTATCCGGTAATTAAACTGGAGATTTCAAATACATCTCATCCTTTCTATACCGGTAAAAACGTATTGGTTGATACTGCAGGTAGAATTGATAAATTCAACAAACGCTACGCAAAAAAAGCATAATTAATTAATAAGGATGCAATATCCTTATTTCAAGTTTGTTTTTCATGGCTATACTTTAAGTCCCTTCGGTTCTCCGGGGGGATTTTTTTTAGCCACGGATTACACGGATTTGCACGGATTAAATACTCATTAGATTTAGCAGACAATATAAAATAAGCCACCCTTTTACGCAATTTTTTGCCAAAGGCAAAGCAATTCGTGAAAATTCGTGCAATTCGTGGCAAACCTTTTTTCTTCTTTTCCAGTTGAAGTCTTTGTAATTTAGCAACAATGAATATCATTTTAGATAACAGGCAAGTAAAAAATCAACTCTTCCCTTTTACAAAAACAAGGCATGCCGCAGATATCCGTGTGGGTATTTTAACCATCAGGGAAAAGTTTCTCTTTAGCGGAACGCATGAAATTTTCAGTAGTTACGAGGATTATTTTGCAAAGTATCCAAATACAAAAGAACAACCACTTGAGCTGAATGCAAACATTATCCCTGATGAAAGCTGGGTGAATAAATTTTTAAATGAATTTGAAGAGAATATACCAGCAAATGGAGGGGTAAATACTCTTGAAAGCGATCCGCTAAAAATACTTAACCATCCCTGGGATATTTTTAAACACAATGATTGGGCTTTAAGAAGCGATTTCAGGTTGATAACAAAAGGCAGGCAATCTGCGCCAATTCCATCATCCAACCAAAGTATTAATGAAGCTGATATTTTTATAGAAGAAGGCGTAAAAATGGAACACTGCATTTTAAATGCTACTGACGGCCCGATTTACATAGGCAGAAATGCACAGGTAATGGAAGGTAGTTTGCTACGAGGCCCCATTGCTATTTGCGAAGGCGCCGTTGTAAAAATGGGTACTAAAATTTATGGTGCTACAACTGTTGGCCCTTTTTGCACCGTTGGTGGCGAAATTAAAAATTCAGTTTTATTTGCTTACAGCAACAAAGCGCACGATGGTTATCTGGGCGATAGTGTTTTGGGCGAGTGGTGTAACTTGGGCGCAGGCACAAGCAACAGCAACGTAAAGAACACCGCTGGCGAAGTTAAATATTGGTCAGAGGCTGCAGGCAAACAAATTGGGGCAGGCAATAAAGGTGGTTTATTAATGGGCGATTATTCAAAAGTGGCAATCAATACATCCTTTAATACTGGAACAGTGGTGGGTGTGTGTTGCAATATTTTTTCCGCTGGATTAACACCGAAATTTATTCCTGATTTTTCTTGGGGAGATGATGTAACAATCAGATACAGCCTTGAAAAAGCATTTATTGATATTAATAACTGGAAAAAACTAAAAGGATTATTAATTACCGAAACAGAAACACAAATTTTGACGGATATTTACAAACAACAATAATTTTTATTTCATTGATTGCAACGATTAACACGAGTCATCTTAATAATCAACTAATTCGTGTAATTCGTTTTCAAAATTCGTGTAACAAAACAAAATTCGTGTAAAAAATAACCACTTAAACCAAAAAACTATGCGTAAACAAATTGCAGCAGCAAACTGGAAAATGAATTTAACACTGCAACAGGCAGAAACTTTAATAGATGAACTCATCGCTATACCACACGATTTAAAAGAAAACCAGGAAGCTGTTTTTGGCGTACCGTTTCCTTATCTTATCAATATAAAAAACAAATTAGCCGGTAAAACAAATACTTACGTTGCAGCGCAAAACTGCTACGATAAAAAAAGTGGTGCATACACCGGCGAAGTAAGTGCAGCAATGCTGAAAAGCATTGCTGTTGATTATGTAATTATCGGCCATAGCGAAAGACGTGAATATTTTAATGAAAGTCACGAAATGCTTGCGGCAAAAATCAATATCTGTTT
>JBBQPX010000410.1:0-3005 GCA_038216775.1 Chitinophagales bacterium | reverse complement strand
TTTCAGATAAAGTGCCATTCCTGTACTTTAAAGCTAATTCCGCATTTTGAGAAAATTCCTCCAGGCTTTTATGCCGTTTTGCAGTCAAAATGATATCTACGTGAATCTTATTATTCTTTTTGTTATTCTTTTTGTTAGCTTTCTCAACTGCATGATCCAGGCCCAGCAGTAATGCTTCCATGGCTTCATCCCGGGTTTTGATCAATCCGCTTTTTGTATATCCATTAACCGCGCAGCGTAAGGTCAGGTAGCGGACATTGTCAGGTATGGCATATTTGTGAACAATATAATGACTAGCAAAGAAAATGGATGTTTTGGTCTGTAAATGCGGTGCCCCTCCATATTCACAGCCACGCAGATAATTAAAAAGCGAACCCGATTTGCCATGTTTAGCTACCTGAAGGCTTTTAAGAATATTCTCACAAGAATGATTGTCTACATCTATAACATCAAAATTGATTATTTCCCCTATAAAACCTATAAATGACTCCACATCAGGAGCCATTAATTCTGAATCTATTGGTTTTATGAAATTTTGAATTATTTGGTTAATACCTTGTTGATCTGTGTCTTGCGGGCTATTATTTTGTTGATTAATATATGTAATATTTTTTAATTTTTCTCTAATGAACCCTGTCAATTGTTCTCCTTTAGATAGGTTATTTTCCTTCACGGAAATTAAAAAGATAAAAAACAACATAATATCATCATAACTTACACCGAGTTTCTTCAATTCCAGTCGTAATTTAAAATAGTCATGTCCATTGTTTAGTCCAATTAAAGCCATATCCATTTCGTTAAAAGATGGATCTAATAATGCAATCTCTGGAACTATTTCCTTTTTAGTTAAACTTAATGCGGTAGTAAGTTCTTCGAATAAACATCCATCCTTATTTATAAGCCCCAATGCTATACTTAAATCAGGCATTTGAAGAATAAGCTTCTCTGGTGTAGCACTATCTTTTATGTATTTAAGCCCATTTACAAATAGTGTTACAAACTCAATAATTTTGGTTACCTTGTTTTTTAATACTGTTTTTTCTTTCGAATTTTTGCCTTGCATTGGAAATTTTTCAGCTAATACCAAAAGAGCAGTAAGCGGCAACAGGTCAGGTCCCAGGCAGGAACCGATATGACAATGTAAATCGGCTTTAGGTAAACGCTGTATCCATGTGTATTCGTGCCGGAATTTATATGAATTGTTTTTAAATACTTCATCATTATGAGGAAATCCTTTGATCACTGTGGATTTAAGGTCAACAATAACCGAAGGTTCAAGTTTGTTGAGCAAATGCCAGTTCTCGTAAAGGTTGTATTTATGTTGTATTATTTCAGGCTGGTTTTTCTCACCCTTTTCAAGGCTACGTAGTATTGAAAATACATTTGGAACCAGTCGCATGAAATTTTGTTTTGTTATATAAAATAATGCACCGCTTGCTACTGCTCGTCTGATAGTAGTCGGTGAATCATAACGGCTAAAAACAAAGATAAAAGTCGGCCTCTTCAATGAGAGAATATTTTTCCGATACTCTTTTAACAAACTAAAGCCTACAGATTCCCCATGCCAATCTATATCGATTCCAATAAAAAGAGGGTTTCGTTCTTTTATATTAAATGAAATAGCTTTTTGTTGCGCATTTAATACTATATCGTCCCCATCCTTTTCGAATAGAGATAAATTATTATTTGTCTTTAAAAAGAATTCTTCGTTATTACAATAGTAAAACTTTGATTGGGGAAACCACTCCTTATAACAGTTGAATTTTTTTCTATAGGAATCGTGAGCTGATAAGTTAAGTTCATCAGGAGGGATATCATCAAGGAAAACAAAATCAGGGTTTAAACCATTAAAATCCTTATGTAATACACATGACCTGGCTACATTTTTTATTAAGTTATTGAAAAACAGTTTATTTTCAATTGCACCTATTTTATTAAGTTTATCCGCCTGATCGAATTGCAATAAAAGGTCATCCTTTTGGTGCAGGATTTGGTGCGAATTCCCAGTTAGATATGGCATTTGGGTTTTAAATACCTTTTCAAAAACGGTATCATCACAAAATTGATTTTTGTTATAAATGTGCAACAACGATAATTCCTTTAATGCTATCTCCTTTTCTCCTATGGAATATATTTTACATAAATGCTTGATTTTCGGTAAATATGACACGGAAAATGACTCAAAGGGTTTTTGCCGATTAATTTTTAATAAAATGAGGGACTTGGTTTGAGTTTTATCCTTAAAGTCTTTGATTTCTTCTACTTCAATTTCATAACAGTAGTTATTCTTTTTTAGAAAATCGCGCAAAAACTGACTGTACCCCCATATTTTATCTTTAATGCGGTACTTTCTTTTCATTTGCCTCAATTCGGTAACATCAATACTTTTCCCATATTTTTCCTCCGATTTTGGGCTTCTTTTCCAATAAAATATGTAAAAATTATTATCGTTATTGTCTAATATTTTTAACTTATCATCCCAGTATTCTAAATCGCCGCTTTGAATATTTAAGATTTCAATTTTATATATTTTGTCTTTAAAAGTAATGTCAACTGGTACCTTTTGTTCGAGTGATTTTTTAATTTCACCGGCTTCCTCCAAAATATTTTTAAAACATTCAGGAATAAATGTTTTTTTTTCTTCTCCAATGATCATCTTTTGAAACGAAAAAAAAGGATCTTTTTCTTCTGGGTAAGGATCTTTTTGAAAATAAACTGGGATGCTCAAAGTGGGATGCTCTTTTGCGTCTGTGGTATTATGTTCATTGATAAACGTCAGGTCTTGTTTACCTAAACAATATTTTGAATATCGTTCTAATGATTTTATTAAATGATCAATGATCCGTATATCCGGAGTTTCTCTTAATTCAATTGTAGCCATAGCATACTATTTTATTATTTATAACTCTTTTTTATTTGAGCAAAGTTGTTGATCAAATCAGGAAATTCTTTGTAGTATTTCAGCACCTTATATCGCAGTTGGTCAGCGTTCATTCCAAGCATTT
>JBBQPX010000409.1:0-3016 GCA_038216775.1 Chitinophagales bacterium | reverse complement strand
CCAGGTAACAGCAGTATTAGGAGCTGTTACAGCAAATGGACCAGTAGCTGCGTCCACAGTTACAGTCATATCTGTAAATGCAGTTTGACCTACTTTACCCGTGCCCGGCGCAGTAACAGGAACGTAAGCAGAATTATCTCTTACTGTTAACCTGAAATTCAACGTACGTGCCACTGAACTTAAAGCTTCAATATTAGCAACAGCATCTCCTCCTGGTAAAACCGGAGTAATTTGTAAACCTGCTAATATGGTAGATAGTTTTGGCATTAACCTGGTACCTGAAGTTGTTGCAGGGAATGTTAACCAGTTAGGGCCGGTTGGCTTGGCTGCATAGGCAACGCTGTTGTTACCTGTTTGGCCGGTACCGTCATTATCCTGCTCCCAGCAATAGGTTAGCACATCACCAGGGTTGGCATCAGTTGCTGAACCTGTAAGTGCAAAAGGGGTTTGCTTCGGAATAATACGGCTGGTTACAGCAGCAACAACCGGAGTTGCATTGTTAGCTGTAATATTAGTAGTGATAGGGCAGGCTTTAGTTGCCAAGTTAGCCTGTATCTGTGCAATAGTAGCTTCATGATAAATATCAATAGAATGTGGTGCCACATCCTGGCTGGTAATACCGGCATATCCCATAATGGTAATACCCGAACCTACCTCTTTATTTACGCCAGTGCCTTCAGTTGACATAGAAAAAGTATGATTACCACCTAATTGGTGACCAACCTCATGCACTACATAATCAATATCAAAATTATCTCCCATCGGAATATTATCAGCAGGAGAAGTGATACCACGCCCTTTCGTTGATCCATTTCCGCTGGCAACACCATCTACACAAACACAACCGATACAACCGGCATTTCCACCTCCACCTGAAGCACCAAACATATGCCCAATATCATAGGCAGCGTTGTTAACAGCTAAAGATGTTCCCACACCAGTAAGTGTAGTATTCAGTGCGATCTGCAATTGCGTATTCCATTGCCCTAAAGTAGTATAGGGATCAGTAGCGGGATCATAGTAGATCACGTTCACAGTTTCAGGAACAAGGTTCAAATGCAGAGCCAGATCTTTTTCGTACACACCGTTACAACGTGTAAGGGTAGCATTGAATGCTGCTAAAACCAACGCAACCTGCGCTGAACTTGTAGCCAAAAAATAGTTTGAATACTCGCCATTGCAAGATTGTGCAAGGCGCATTGTTTTCAACTCGCCAGTAGAACTACCGGTAAGATTTGTAGTTGGAAGTTCCTGTCTGTAAGCATTATCGGCTGCTTTGTCTTCTGTAGAACATGTCCATGCAAGTTTTCCTTTTTCTCTTTGAGATGTGAAAACTGCATAAACTGAATGATCTTTTGAATAAGCCTCAATAAATTCGTCCGGTCTTCCAACACGGAAAAGCATCGTTTGTATTCCCTGTGGGGAAATACTTAGTTTAAGAATTGCAGATTTGTCTGTAATTCCTTTACCGGTGTAAGCTCTGATTTCGGGAAACCGAGCTTGTAATACCGGCATAAAATTTGAAGTTTCATATACTTCAAATTGTTCCAGTTCTCCGGCTGCATTCGGTAATGAGATTACCGTTGAATGCCGCTTGGGGCTTGTGCCCACTACGGAAAACAAATCTGTTCTTAAAGGTTCAATGTTTAAATTAAACAACTTGAATTCTTTAGGAAAAGAGAGTCTTGCCACTGCTTTGTCTGTTGTGATAGAACTTCGGCTAACTGTGCTGGCAGACCAAAATCTGTCAGACTGCGAAAAACCGAGAGTAACTACCATTGCAAACAGCAATGTGAGTAGTAACGCTTTTTTCATATGTAAAATTGTTAAGTGAACGATAAAATTATCGAAAAATAAGTTAATATTCAAATGATTAACTAAACAAATGCCCTTGTTTTGTGGAGTTATGTCTGCTAATTATAAATATTTTTAAAATTAATTCATAAAAAACTAATAATCATATAGATAAAAATTAACTAAATTTAGGTCAGAAATGCCCCGAACCTACTACCACAAAACATTCTACCGAATACTGTTGTATAATACAATGATAAGCATCTAAGCTTGTCCGTTTGTTTTGTATAGAAAGTTAACGCTGGCATAAAGCCTACTATAGATATGATTAAGACTGATAGCTAATTTCCTGTGGAGTTTTACATTTAAATTTTATTGGATTATCCGGTACAAAAAATACTCGAAAGCGTATCTCAAAAAAAAAGCCCGGAAACCTAAGGTAACCGGGATTTTTTAAAAAATTGAAAGCTTATTTTGAGAAAGTGTTTAGCCTGTTTAATTAAAATTTAGGACAAGGAATTCCCTGATACTCTGCGGGCCTTTTTATAAATATCAGTGAAAATTCTGAACCACCACGTGAAGCAGTAGCCGCTTTTAAATTAGAGATATTAAAATCATAACTCACGCCAATTCTTAAGCCACCAAACTCAAGCCCGAGGTAAGGAACAATAGCATCATTTAAACGCACCCAACTACCGAGGTAAATAGCACTTGGCTTTTCTGCATCCTGACTAAGATTAGCTGCAATAGCCGCACCCAACGTGGTTTCGCTGGCTTTGTTTTGCGTTTGATAAATTGCAGATGCATGAACAGTTAACAAATCTGACAAAGGAAACGAACCTCCTGCGTGAGCAGAAATACGACCACTTAAATAGAAATTTTTATCTATGTAGCCAACCTTTGGGCGATTGATATGATACATAGACGCACCTACATAAAAATTATTAACTCCATTAGTAGAACTGGAAAATAACAGGCCTGCATTTAAATCAAAATAGCTTCGGTTTAAACCAGTTGGGAATGTTTCATTTGTTCCTCCAGTAAATCCGTTTGGCCTCAACATATCTTCAAATGTTAACTTGCTTTGGTCGAGACTAAGACTTGAATAAGTACCCTGAAAACCAGCGCCGATTGTGCTATATCCGTTCTCATCTAAAGCTTTGTGGTAAGACATAGAAACCGACCCGTAGTTAAGTTTAAGAATACCATTTGCACTCGCATC
>JBBQPX010000408.1:0-3029 GCA_038216775.1 Chitinophagales bacterium | reverse complement strand
TGGTCTTTCAGTATTCGGTATGGTTTACGCAAGTTTAATCGCCATAAAACAAGACGACCTGAAAAGATTTGTAGCATATTCATCTATTGCTCACATTGGATTAATGTGTGCTGCCATTTTTACAAAAACTGAAATTGGTTTGCACGGTGTAATGATACAAATGTTCAGCCATGGTATAAATATCATCGGTATGTGGATAGTGGTTGACTTACTTGAAAAACAAACAGGCACCCGCAAAATTTCTGAATTGGGAGGTGTGGCACACAAAGCTCCGGCGCTTACTATCTTTTTGGTAATTATCGCGTTAGCAAATATTGCATTACCATTAACCAATGCCTTTGTGGGAGAGTTTATGATGTTTAGCGGCTTGTTTAAATTCAGTATAATTTACGCTGCTGTAGCTTTGTTATGCATTATACTTGCGGCAGTTTACACTTTAAATATGGTGCAGAAAGTTTTTTACGGCGAAGCAAATGCCATCACCGAAAAAATGCAGGAAATTTCTTTAAATCAAAAATTGATGCTGGCTGTGCTGGTTGTTTTTATTTTCCTGTTTGGAGTTTATCCACAGCCAATTTTAGATTTAACAAAAGATACAGTAGCAGCTATAATAACAAGAATTAAATAATTAAAACGCCTGTTGGCGTAACCGAGGTATGAACGCAATAATATTAACAGCAATCTGGGGAGTAGTGATGATGTTGGGCGGAGCTTTTATTAAAAGTAAAGCCACACCCAAATACCTTGCAATTATTGGTTTGGCGATAGTAATTGCATTTAATTGCATGGAAATGAACAATGGCATTCCCTTCTTCAGAGTTAACGTAATGGGTATGCTGGATTTTAAAAGTTTCAGCCTCGCTTTTATAAATGTAGTTTATGGCTGCACATTACTTTACTTCTTTTTAAATGGACGAGATATAGAGAAAGTAGGAGAGAACGTTTCGGAATATTTCGCATTGATATTTTTTATTCTTTGCGGTGTTGCCATAATCTCCACTTTTAATTCTTTGTTGATGCTATTTATTGGTATCGAAATAGTTTCAATACCACTATATATTTTAACAGGCAGCGACAAAAGAAATTTAAAAAGTAATGAAGCTGCGCTGAAATATTTTTTAATGGGTGCATTTTCAACCGGTATCATGCTGCTTGGTATTGCGTTTCTTTATGGCGGAAGTGATATTGGTTCTTTCGATATTAATTTAATTATTTCTGGCAATGGTCCTATGCCACCTATGATTGCAGCTGGCTTGGTTTTATTATTGGTATCGATGTCATTTAAAGTATCTGCAGCACCATTCCATTTCTGGACGCCAGATGTTTACGACGGTGCACCAACTGTTTTTACATCATTTATGGCAACAATTGTAAAGGTAGCTGCGTTTTTTGCTTTCTTAAGATTGTTTCAACATGGTTTTGGCAGTATGCACCAGCAATGGCAAATATTAATTGTGATACTGATTGCCGCCACTCTGCTAATAGGAAATCTCACCGCTGTTTTTCAGCAAAGCGTAAAACGTATGTTGGCATACTCAAGTATAGCACAGGCAGGTTTTATGTTATTTTCAATATTTGCATTGAGCAAATTAGCTGAAGAAGGTTTGGTATTATATGCTGCTGCATACAGTTTGGCCAGTATTGGTATTTTCGCCATTTTGGTAAAAATGAAAGATTATACCATTGATGGATTTAATGGCCTTGGCAAACAGCAACCTTTATTAGCTGTAACCGCTACAATTTTCCTATTATCTTTAACTGGTATTCCGCTCACGGCAGGCTTTCAGGCTAAATTTTACATGTTACTTGCTGCGGTGCAAAATGGTCATCATATCTGGCTTGTAATTTTTGCAGTTTTGTGTGCCGCTATAAGTGCTTATTATTATTTCAGAATTATACAGGCTATGTTTTTTAAAGAGAGCACAGCTGATGTAGAACTAACTGAAGATGTAACACCTGCATTTAAAATTCTGCTGGTTGTCACTGCTGTAGCAATTATTGCACTAGGCCTCTTCCCTTCATTAATAATTGATTGGCTTTACTTTTAATACAAGCATTGCCGTTTATAAAAGTTTATCCGGTATAATTGTTTTCAGTGCTTAACTTTAAGGCTGACTAATTTATATAGATGACTTTCAAGGATACACTTGCTTTATCGTGGAAAAATATTTCGGGTAATAAATTACGTACCGGGTTAACGGTGGCTATTATTGCTTTAGGCATATTTGCATTGATAATGATAGTAACAGCTATCAAAGCGGCAAGCATCAGCCTTACTACCAGCTTTTCTACCATGGGAGCAAATTCTTTCAACCTGCGGTATAAAGATAGAAATGTACGCATTGGCGGTGGCCGCAGCAGTGAAACTTCCAAAACCAGTAAATCAGCATTAAGAACAAAAAAATCTAATCTCGGTAAAGTAATCACTTACGATGAAGCACGTGAATTTAAGGCACGTTATAATTTTCCTGCAAAAGTAGGTTTGGCATTAACGGGCCCACGCAACATTGTTTGTAACAACGAACGTAAAAAAACTAATCCTGATATTTCACTTTTGGGGGGCGATGAAAATTACCTGGAACTTAATGGCTATACAATTGCCTACGGCAGAAACTTTACTGAAAGTGAAGTGGAAAGCGGCAGAAGTATTTGTATGATTGGAAGTGCTGTTGCTCAAAAATTATATCCTGACAATTCGCAAAAAGCAGTTGATAAAGTAATTAGTGTTGACCATATTCCTTATCGTGTTATTGCAGTGCTTGAAGACAAAGGCTCCAGTGCATTTTTTAACGCCAGTAAAATTGTAGTTACCTCATATAATGGTATCAGGCGATTGTATGCTTCGCAAAGCTCTTCATTTAATATTGGTATAATGGTGCCATCATTAAAGATGATGGATGTTGCTATTGGCGAGGCAAAAGGAACCTTCAGGCCTATAAGAAAATTAGATGTAAAGGATGAAGCTAATTTTTATGTGGATAAAAGTGATAGCATTGCGGCAACATTTTTATCAGCTTCATCATATCTTC
>JBBQPX010000407.1:0-3049 GCA_038216775.1 Chitinophagales bacterium | reverse complement strand
TGGCAAGGTCGAGTATATCATTAATGAGTACAATTAAAGAATTGCCGCTAAGTTTAATAGCGTTTAAATATTCTTTTTGTTTAGCAGTTAATTGTGTTTTTAAAATTACTTTGGTAAACCCTATAATGGCATTCATCGGTGTACGTATCTCATGGCTCATATTACTCAAAAACTGCTGTTTCGATTTTACAGCATCTTCAGCAACTTGTGTTGCGTGTTCGGCTTTAAGTTTGGCTTCTTCGGCAATAACGGTTGCCATTTCAGCAAAAATAATAGCCTCGGTTAATTCTGTTGAAATCCTTTTCTGTTCTGTCACATCCCTGGCTACCAGCACTACACCCACTACATCGCCTCCGGCATCTTTATAAACCGATCCGTTTAAAAATACATCTGTGAGTTTGCCATCAATATGCCGTAGCGTTAATGGAGAATCGGTAATAAAACCTTTTGCAAATACCTGCTGGTAAACTTCCCGGGCTTTTACCGGTTCGGTAAAGTAATCAAAGAAGTCGCTCCCTTTAAGTTTTTCAACGTCCAAACCGGTTACATTCAATGTTGCCTGGTTCATGTCGGTTATCTTACCCGATGGATTTATAGTTACCAACGGATCAAGACTGGCTTCAATCAGGCTTCGTGAATATTCTGACACCAGTTTAAACCGGGCTTCTTCTATTTCCTGGTTTTTTTGCAGCAGTTGCTTGTTGACTTCCAGTAATTCCTTTGTTCTTTTTTCAACCGAATTTTCCAACTGTTCTTTTATCTGCCGCTGTTCCTGTATTTCGGTTTTACTGCCTACCCACATTTTTATATTTCCGGCATCATCTTTTAAGGGCACAGCCTGTGTAAGGTGCCATAAATATTTTCCATCTTTACGCAGTAACCTGTTTTCAGCCTCATAATGTTTTCCGGTGCTGATGCATTCTTCCCATTGTTTTTTATCTTTTTCAAAGTCATCGGGATGTATAATTTTTTGCCAGTCCGTGCCTGTTAATTCTTCGGTGGTTAAGCCTACATAGTCGAGCAAAGTTTTATTAAAATAGTCTTTGTTGCCTTCAGCATCTGCGGTCCACACTTTCTGCGGCATCAGTTCCGCCATCATCCTGAACTGTTTTTCACTTTCTTCAATTCTTTTTTGCAAAGTTACCTCGTTGGTTACTTCATAAGCAATACAAGCTACACCTGATATGGTTTCATCTGCTTCTAAATAAGGCTGGTAAACAAAATTAAGATATACATCCTCCAGTTTGCCCTTACGCTGTATAGGTACAAGCATTTCGTAACCGTAATAAGGAATACCCGTGGTATAAACATTATTTAATAATTCGGGCAACGGGCCGTTGGTAATTTCGGGTAATACTTTTAGCAGGGGCTTATTTTCTAAATCTTTTCCTTTTCCTAAAATTTCTTTAAAACTGTCGTTGGCCATTTCAATTACCATGTCTTTCCCTTTAAACACGCCAAAAGCAAAAGGTGATTGCATGAACATCATACTAAACCGCTTTTCACTTGCTTCAATTTTCTTTTGGGCAACAATTCTTTCAGTAATATCTTCAATCGCCAGCAGAATTAATTTTTCTGAACTGTTTTTATTTATTACCTCACGGGCATTCAGCATCATTACCCGCTCTCCAATTGATGAAAAGTTATGTGATACTTCAAAATCATTAAATACTGATTTTTCAGGTAGAATCTTTTCAAGCAATGTTCGCAAAGCAGGAATATCCCATTGTTTATTACCCAGGTTATAAATTAATGAACCTTCTGTTTCTGCTTCACTAACGCGGAATGTTTTATAAAAAGCATTGTTGGCATTTCTTATCCGTAGCTGTCTGTCCAACACCAGCAATGGTTCGTGAATATTTAAAATAATAGCTTCGGCATAATCACGGCTTACGGTTAACTGCTCATTTAAACCAATCATTTCCTGATTTACAACCATCAGTTCTTCATTGGTGCTTTGCAGTTCTTCTTTACCGGTTTCCAGTTCTTCATTCAGGCTCTGTAATTCTTCGCTGCTGCTTAGTAATTCTTCATTGGCACTTTGCAGCTCTTCGTTGGCTGCTTCCTGGTCTTCGGTAATGCTTCGCATGTCTTCTCTTGCCTGCGCAAGTTCCTTTTCCAATTGCACTATCCGTAAATCTTTATCATCTTTTTTTGTTTTAGATGATGTCGTTTTCTTATTGCCTTTAACCAATTGCTTATTTCCAATTGATTCATTATCGTGAAATAAAATTAAATAATGCGGCTCTATAACATTGGGCAGCGGCATAGCTTCTATGGAGATATTTTGCAGGCTACCATTCAGCTCCATGGGTATGTTTTCTTTTATAACTGTAGCTTTATCTTTTTTTGCTTTGTGCAAAATATTACGCAGCTCAAACCCTAAACCATTTTTTGCCATCTGCAATAAATTATGGCTGGGTTTGCCAGAGCTTTGTTCAAGATAATTACTGGTGTTACCTCTGAAATGTACTATGTCCATAGCCTCGTTTACCACTACACCTGCTGGTGTATATTTACGCAACATAATATCATCTGCCGTTTTTTGAAAATCGGTGCGTATGCTTTCGCCGCCCGCTGCAGCATTGGTATGGCTGATAGTTTGTTCGCTGCGCTGGCTGGCCACATGCATAAATTTGCCTGGCACATCTTTACGGGTAAATAATTTATCATTTTTTGCTGCAAGGGTAAAAAGCTCGGGAACACCGCCGGTAGTTTCTGATTTGCCTAGCAATAAAAACCCTTTTGTGTTTAAAGAATAATGAAAAGTTGTGAGCGCTTTTTTTTGCAGATAAGGCTCCATATAAATAAGCACATTGCGGCAGCTTATAAAATCCATCTTGCCAAAAGGCGGGTCTTTTAAAAAATTGTGATGGGCAAACACACACATATCCCGTACGTTTCTGTTTACCTGATAACCACCATTATTTTTTGTAAAAAAATCTTTAATACGCTGTGGCGTTACTGCATTAAGTTCAGTTTTTGTGTATATACCAAGTCGTGCTTTTGCAATGGCGGGTTCGCTTAAATCGGTTGCAAAAATCTGAAC
>JBBQPX010000406.1:0-3052 GCA_038216775.1 Chitinophagales bacterium | reverse complement strand
AGTTAAATACCTCTGCAGACGAAGCGAATGTACGCGGAGTGGTGCTTGCAGAAGATAATAAAGGAAATTTTACGCCGCTTCAAAATGCAAGTATATTTTGGTCAGGTACAAACGAGGGCGTACTAACGGATAAAAACGGTTTGTTCAATATTAAATTTAATGCTGTAAAAAGCAACCTAGTTGTGAGCTTTGCCGGTTATTCTTCTGATACCATTAGTGTTTCTGCATTAAACGAATTAAAGATTGTTTTAGCATCTAACAAACAACTAAAAGAAGTTGTTGTTTCATCTACCAAACGTTCTGTTTATGTAAATAACTCAAGTGCTATACGCACATTAACGATGGGGGGTTCAGAACTTTTAAAAGCTGCCTGTTGTAACCTTAGTGAAAGTTTTGAAACTAATCCATCTGTTGACGTTTCCTATAACGATGCAGTAACGGGGTCAAAACAAATTCAGTTACTGGGGTTAAGCGGGAACTATACTCAGCTTACCGTTGAAAATTTGCCCGGCCCAAGAGGGCTTGCAACAGCACTTGGTTTAAATTCAATCGCCGGTCCTTGGATTGAATCAATTCAATTAACAAAAGGTACAGGCTCTGTGGCAAATGGTTATGAAAGTATTGCAGGGCAGATAAATGTAGAATTAAAGAAACCTGAAAACAGTGAAAAGCTGCTGGCAAATCTGTATGTAAACGATCAGGGAAAAACAGATTTGAATCTTAATCTTGCAAAAAAAATAAATGCAAAATGGTCGGCCGGATTGCTGCTTCACGATGATTTTTTGGCGAATAAAAAAATGGATTTTAATAAAGATGGTTTTCGGGATTTACCAACAGGGAATAACTTTGGTCTGGTTAACAGGTATAAGTTTGATAACAGCAAAGGTGTTATGGCACAATTTGGCATAAAGATTTTGAATGATAAGAGAACCGGAGGTGAGTTGGCATACAATCCGGCAACGGATAAAAATACCACCAATCGCTATGGATTAGGTATCAATACAGAACGTTACGAAGCTTTTGGTAAAATTGGTTATTTGTTTCCGCAAAAAAAATATAAAAGTGTAGGGCTACAGGTGGCAGCTATCAGCCACAAGCAGGATTCTTATTTTGGACTAACACAATATTCCGGCAGCCAGAAAAGCCTGTACAGCAACTTAATTTATCAATCCATAATTAAAACAACTATCCATAAATTTAGAACCGGCATCAGTTTTTTGAACGATGTTTACAATGAAAATTTTAAATCAGTTATTTATAAAAGAAATGAAACCGTTGCAGGCGTTTTTGGTGAATACACTTACACGCCCAATGAAAAATTTTCAGCAGTTGTTGGTTTACGGGCAGATAATAACAGTTTATTCGGTTTCTTTATAACACCACGTTTAAACCTTCGCTACGAGCCATTTAAGGGAACAATTATTAGAGCAAGTGCGGGGCGTGGAGAACGTACTGCAAATATATTTGCTGAAAACAGCAGTGTTTTTGCAAGTGCAAGGCAGGTGAATATTATTGCTGCCGGCAATGGAAAAGCCTACGGGTTAAATCCTGAAATAGCGTGGAATAAAGGAATAAGTATTGATCAGAAATTCAGGCTGTTTAACAACGATGCTTTGTTTGTAGTAGACTATTTCAGAAACGATTTTACTAATCAGGTTGTAGTGGATATGGAAAATGCGAGGAACGTAAGTTTCTATAATCTGCAGGGAAAATCTTATTCCAACAGTCTGCAGGCAGAACTAAATGTAGAACCGATTAAAAAATTGGAGCTACGGTTGGCGTATCGTTTTTTTGATGTAAAAACAACTTATAATAATAAATTGCTGGAACGACCGTTGATTTCGAAAAACAGGGCATTTGCAAATCTTGCTTATGCAATAAAGGGCTTTAAGTTTGATTATACTGTTACTTATAACGGAAGAAAGCGTTTGCCAAATACGCAAGCTAATATTCCTGCTTATCAATTAGCAGACTATTCACCGGATTATATTTTGATGAATACACAGGTATCTAAAACTTTTGGTAAGAAAAATGAGATTGACGTTTATATTGGTGCAGAAAATCTCACTAATTATTTTCAGAAGGACGCAATTGTTGCTGCAGATAAACCGTTTAGCCAGTATTTCGATGCCTCTATGGTTTGGGGGCCTTTAAGCGGCAGAATGTTTTACGCAGGTTTAAGATTTAAAATTAAATAGATTACTATTGTGAAGAAGTTTTTGCTTTTTATATTGTCTTTATTTAGAAAAAAGAATTGTTGTAAATGAAAAGAATATCACTGCTATTCATTATTTTTCTCGGCTCAATATGCTGTAGTGCACAGTTAAAAATTGGTGGTACTGCACCAGAAATAGAACTGCCAAACCAGGTTGATAGCCTTATAAAACTTTCGGCTTTGTCAGGTAAAGTTGTACTGATAGATTTTTGGGCAAGTTGGTGCGTTCCGTGCCGGGCCGCAAATCCTGGAGTAGAGAAGCTGTATAAAAAATATAGAAATGCAGGCTTTGAAGTTTTTGCCGTTTCGCTAGATGTGAAAAAAGAAGGCTGGCTTAAAGCAATTAAGAAAGATAAACTTACTTACACACAAGTTAACGATGCGGCGGGATGGTACTCTAAAATTGCAGAGCAATATTTTGTGGATATGATACCGACAAATTTTTTGCTGGATAAAACCGGTAAAATAGTTGCTATAAATCTGGAAGGCAAGGAGCTGGCAAAAGCTGTGAAAGACTTACTCCAATAAATGAGCTTTTATTTTTCTATTTCTGCAATGCCGTTTATCAACGATTCAAGATTTTTTTCTTTACAATAAGTTTTGGTCATGTTTTCAGCCTCGTTTAATACCTCTTGAATAGTTATCTGGCCGGCACCTGCAATTTTGTATGCTTTTGCCATTGCTGCAGCATCAGTGGTTTTAGAGGTTTGTAGCAGCGCTTCTTTAATTACCTGAACTCTAAGTCCATTATCTTTTAATTTGCCCAGTTCCGATATCATCCAGCTAAGTGCATAAAAATGCGTTTGATCAAAAATTAAAAAATAATTTTGATCAGCG
>JBBQPX010000405.1:0-3055 GCA_038216775.1 Chitinophagales bacterium | reverse complement strand
ATTGCTTTTTTAGATATTAGTACAGGTGAATTTTTTGTTGCCGAAGGCGATAAAGAATATGCTGATAAACTATTGCAAAGCTTAAAACCCGCAGAAGTTATTTTTCAGCGCAGCCAACAAAAATATTTTAAAGAAACTTTTGGCACAAAGTTTTTTACCTACACTTTAGAAGAATGGATTTTTGCAGACGCATATGCAACGGAGAGTTTGTTAAAACATTTTGGTACGCACAGTTTAAAAGGCTTTGGTATTGAAGGCCAGCAAATGGGTATTATTGCCGCAGGTGCCGTGCTGCATTATTTAAAAGATACAGAGCATCCTAACCTCGGGCACATCACCTCAATACAAAGAATTGACAGAGAAGAGCATTTGTGGATGGATAGATTTACCATCAGAAACCTGGAATTATTTGGCGGCGCAGAAGGTAGTGAAAACCTTTTAAAGGTGTTAGATAATACCGTTTCCGCCATGGGCGCAAGGTTATTAAAACGCTGGATGGTATTGCCTTTAAATAACATCACTAAAATAAATGAGCGCCTTAATACTGTTGAGTTTTTAATAAAGGAAGTTGACCTACGTAACAAAACATCGCAGTACATAAAACAAGCTGGCGATGTGGAAAGGCTGGTGAGCAAAGTGCCGCTGAAGAAAGTAAACCCAAGGGAAGTAATACAAATTGCTAAAGGATTGCAGCAAACGGACTTGATAAAAAATATCTGCGAAGCTTCATCAAATGAATATTTAAAACGGCTTGGCGATTCGCTTAATCCATGCAAATACATTTTAGAAAAGATAACAAAAGAGCTTAACGAAAACCCGCCAGTTGCGGCATCAAAAGGTTCTGTAATTGCAGATGGTATAAATCAGGAACTGGATGCATTAAGAAAAATAGCGAGTGGTGGTAAAGATTATCTGGTGGAGATTCAGCAACGGGAAGCTTTGGCAACGGGCATCAGTTCTTTAAAAATAAGTTTCAATAATGTTTTTGGTTACTATTTAGAAGTAACCCATGTACACAAAACCAAAGTGCCGGAAAACTGGATTCGCAAACAGACGCTGGTAAATGCTGAAAGATACATTACGCCTGAACTAAAAGAATACGAAGAAAAAATTGTTGGTGCAGAAGATAAAATTCTTGCCATTGAAATGCAGATTTTTGAAGAGTTGTTGAACGAACTACAGGACTATATTGCCCCCATGCAGGTAAACGGACATGTGATGGCTGTGCTGGATTGTTTGTGCTGCTTCGCCAACAATGCCTTGCAATTCAAATATAAAAAACCAGAAATTAAGGATGATTTTATATTGGATATAAAAGACAGCAGGCATCCTGTAATAGAACGGAATCTGCCGACAGGCGAAAGTTATATTGCCAACGATATTTATCTAGATCCGTCATCTCAACAAATAATAATTTTAACCGGCCCAAACATGAGTGGCAAGAGTGCTATCTTAAGGCAGACTGCGCTCATAACGCTAATGGCACATATCGGAAGTTTTGTACCAGCAAGCGATGCTAAAATTCCTTTAACGGATAAAATATTCACGAGGGTAGGAGCAAGCGATAATTTAAGCGGTGGTGAAAGTACGTTTATGGTGGAGATGAATGAAACGGCAAGCATCATCAATAACCTTACTAAACGCAGTTTAATTCTGTTGGATGAAATTGGTCGCGGTACATCAACTTATGATGGTATAAGTATCGCCTGGAGTATTGCAGAATTTTTGCACAATTCCGTTCATCAACCCAAAACATTATTTGCTACACACTACCATGAGTTGAATGAATTGGAGAACAAATTACAGGGCATAAAAAACTTTCATGTAACCAATAAAGAAGTTGGTAATAAAATAATCTTCCTGCGAAAACTTGCACCGGGTGGCAGCATACACAGCTTTGGTATTCACGTGGCACGAATGGCGGGCATGCCGCCTGCACTTATTGACCGTGCAAATGAAATTTTACAGCAACTGGAACTTAGCCGTGAAGATGGAAAGGCAACCAATGTTGATGAAACTCTAAAACAGGTTAATGCACCCAAAATACAGCTAAGTATTTTTGATGCACATTCTGCCACTTTTGATGAAATAAGAAGCCTGCTGGAAGCGGTAGATATTAACCGGCTTACGCCGGTAGAGGCTTTGCTTAAATTGCAGGAGATAAAAGGAAAGGTAAAATAAAATATAAATATAGAAATTGTAGTGTGTAATTGTTGCAATTTTATCATCAATCTTTCATCGGCTTGCAGCAATACCGGCGTTTAACGGGTCTTATTGTTAATTTTACAGCATTATGTTTAGTAAGTTTATTTTATTTTTTATTTTTTATTTGACGGTAGCGCAAACCTTTGCCCAAACATGTGATAGTTTGGGGCAGATTCCAACTGCGGCCTTTCCTGTTTGTGGCAGTTCAGTATTTCATCAAGGTACCATAGTTAATTGCAATGGACCCGACATTGCCCAGCGTGTTTGCCCACAGGGTGTTACTTCCAGCAGCTCTTCCTGGTATAAATTTACGTGCTTTCAAACTGGCACATTGGGTTTTCTGTTAAGTGGCATTTCCGCTTCGGATGATTATGATTGGGCACTTTTTGATGTAACCGGACAAAGCCCTACAGCTATTTTTTCAAATTCATCTCTCTTAGTTTCGTTAAATATCTACGGAGTTGATGTTACAGGTGGAGACTTTCCCAATTCACCAACCGGTTGCAAACCGGGTGCTTCAGGGAATGTTCATTGTGCCGGCTCGAGTCCCGGAAACACTCCTTTTAATGCAATGCCAACTATTATAATCGGGCACAATTATTTACTGATGGTTACCAATTATTCGCAAAGCACAGCAGGATACGATCTTACTTTTACAGGAGGCTCGGCCAGCATTAAAGATCCGAACGAACCACATATGATAAATTCAAGAGCGGCTTGTGATGGTACTAAGGCAACTATTAAACTTAACCAAAAATTAAAGTGCAATAGCCTTACTGCTAACGGATCAGAATTTACAATTGAACCCAAGCTGGCAAATGTTATTGCAGCCACCGGTTATGGTTGCGGC
>JBBQPX010000404.1:0-3061 GCA_038216775.1 Chitinophagales bacterium | reverse complement strand
ATGGCTGCCATGCAAGGTGGTATGGGAGCGTTTTATGCGAATATGCCCGACGAGGTTACGTTAACTGTAAACGGTAATCATTCCATATACAAAACTGTATTAGCCGAAGCTGAAAAAGAAAAGCAAGAGAAAGTTGTTCATAATCTTGCTGATCTTGCCTTACTATCGCAAGGTTTGCTAAAAGGCAACAGCCTTACTAACTTCATAAACAGAAGTGTAGAGTTGATGAGTTAAGGAAAATAAAAATTTAAAGTTGGAGGGGTTGCAGTTTTTGCAGCCCTTTTTTAATTTTCAAGAATTATAGCTTCCAGGTATTTCATTTTTTTACTGTACCAGATTTGTTTATAACCTGCCTGTAAAAATAAATGTTTATCTATAGGGTTTACATAGATTATTTTTATTTTTCGGGGATTTAATTCCAGGCTTTTAAAAATATTATCAACAACGCCACTCATTATAATTTCTTCAAACGGATTAAAGAAAAAAATACAATCAGTATCATCAGGTATTTCATAATAGAAGGCATCGTTATTAACTACGTTACATGTAAAGCCAGTTAATTTTTTTTTGGTTTTTTGTAGATTTTTAATGGCGATATCGCAAAGATTTTTCGAAAAATCGAGTCCGGTTATTTGCTTGAAACCTTGATGAGCAGCCATGCATAAAGCTCTGCCTTTGCCACATCCGATATCTACAAAATGATTGCGGATATCTTTTGGCAACTGCTCAAAAATTTCTTCCAGCAAATTATAACTAACGGGCATGTAAACTGAAGCAAGGGACGTATCAACACCAAGCTCTTCCAAATCAACTAACTCATCAGCACCCGTCGTGTTTATGTTGTACTTTCTTTCGCCTCTTATTTCCTCTTTAATGATATACCAGGCAACTTTAAAATCCCAGTTATCAACCAGAAAATAAAAATATTTTATGTAGGTTATTATTTTCATCGTTCAGCAGGTCTCAAGTCAATTACTTTTAGTTGCAAACTAATATTACCATTCCAATCATTTTCATCAAGCGTAAACACAATATCAAAAGGCGCTTTAAGCATGTCAAATTTTTCGGCAAGATTAAAACCAATGCCGGTAAATGAAAACTTTTCCTGCTTAACTACAAAACGAATATGGTGCTCTTTTACAATTTTTGAGTAGCCGGCATCCTGCACATTTTTGGCCACAAAAACTGGTCGCATGTTCTCTGGTCCAAAGGGTTCCATCTGGCTGATAATGTTATAGAAATTTTGATTGAGATCTTTAAAATCAATTACGGTATCTATTATTATTTCGGGTATCAGTAAATGGTCGGGGATTGTGGCCGATACAACCTCATCAAATTTTTTCGCAAATGCATTTACATTTTCTGGTAGTAAAGACATGCCGGCAGCTGCAAAATGCCCGCCATAACCTAACAGGTATTCCCTGCATGCATGAATAGCCTCGTATAAATTAAAACCAGGTACGCTTCGGGCACTACCGGCAGCAACATCTCCACTTTGCGTTAGTACAATTGTGGGCCGAAAATGCGTTTCAATTAAACGGCTGGCAACAATACCTACAACGCCTTTGTGCCAATGACTTCTAAATAATACAGTGGTTTTTTTATGTTGAAGTGATACATCTTCACTAATAATTTCCAACGCTTCAGCAGTTATGCTGCTGTCAGCTTCTTTGCGGTCGCTGTTATCGCTGTGCAGCATTTCTGCAAAAGCCAAAACTTTATCATAATCATCTTCAATAAATAACTGCACTGCTTTTTTTGCATCGTCCATTCGGCCGGCAGCATTAACTCTTGGTGCAATTACAAAAACTACATTATTTATGGATAGCTTTTTCTGAATGCCGCCTAACAAAATCAACGCCTTAATACCGGGATTGGGATTACTGTTTATTTTTTGCAATCCATAGTAGGCCATTATCCGGTTTTCGCCAGTCATGGGTACAATATCGGCAGCAATAGCAACGGCAACTAAATCCAGATAGCACAAATAATGCTCTTCATCAATGTTGAGTGTGGTTGCCAAAGCTGTTATCAACTTAAACCCAACACCGCAGCCGCAAAGTTCTTTATAGGGATAATTGCAATCTTTTTGTTTGGCATTTAAAATGGCAACAGCATCAGGTATTTCATCATCAGGTAAATGATGGTCACATACAATAAAATCGATGCCAATACTTTTTGCGTAAGCAATTAATTCCACGGATTTAATTCCGCAGTCTAAAGAAATAATTAAAGAGAAATTATTTTCCTTGGCAAAATCAATTCCCATTTTGCTAATGCCGTATCCTTCTCGGTATCTGTGTGGAATATAGAAATCTAATAAATCGGGCTCGTAAATTTTATATAAAAATTTGTACATGGTTGCCACAGATGTAGTACCATCTACATCGTAATCTCCAAATACAAGTATTTTTTCTTTTTTATCAAAAGCTGTGAGAATGCGTGCTACAGCTTTATCCATATCTTTCATTAACCAGGGATCGTGCAGATGGCTTAACTGTGGACGAAAATAATTTTTGGCTTTTTCAAAATCGTCAAAACCTCTTTCGGTGAGGATGCTGCAGAGTGTGTAATTAATTTTTAATGATTGCTGTAAACTTTCAGTTTTACTTTTATCTGCTTGTAATATTTTCCATCTTTTTTCCATATTAATATTTCCTGTCGGTAGTAAAACGTACCAATTCTTCCAATGCTCCACGTACAGAGTTTTCAGGAAAACTATTTAATATTTCCAGTGCCTCATCTCTGTAATTATTCATTTTATCTGATGCGTATTTTATGCCGCCAGCTGCCGTAACAGCATCAATAACAAATTTTACTTTTTTGGGGTCGGTGTTTTCATTTTTTATAATGTAGATTATCTTTCGCCTTAGTGGGCTTTCAATATTGTTGAGCGTATATATTAAAGGTAATGTAAGTTTTTTCTCTTTAATATCATTGCCTGTTGGCTTGCCTACATCATCTGTTCCGTAATCAAATAAATCATCTTTTATTTGAAAGGCAATGCCTACTTTTTCTCCAAAAAGTTTCATTTTTTCTGTTATATCTTCATCTTTGCTGG
>JBBQPX010000403.1:0-3068 GCA_038216775.1 Chitinophagales bacterium | reverse complement strand
CGGTATTATTGTCACCTTTTACTACTTTATAGCTCCAATGGCTTATTTCTTCCGTCACTTCATCAAACCGGCGGCCCATAAAACGCTTTACGCTGCTTATGGTATTGTGCGAGTTTGTAATGGCCTGACGCTTAGCAGGGTCACCTACTTTACGCTCACCATTTTTAAGAAAAGCCACAACAGACGGGGTTGTACGGCGGCCTTCTTCATTTGCAATTACCACCGGCTCGTTACCTTCCATTACGGATACGCAACTGTTGGTGGTTCCTAAGTCAATTCCTATTATTTTTCCCATGATATAAATTTTTGTTTTATTAATCATGAAATGGCAATGATTATGCCATTTGGGAATTTGTGCAATTTTGGCAGATTTTGAGTGTTTTATTGCAAAAAGAGTCAGGAAAACGCTACCGGAGTATAGTGGGGTCTTCCACAATATTGAAAGTACTGTCTTTTAAAAAGGGCAGAATTTGCCCAAAGCCACTATTTAATACGTATCGGAAAAAGTTTACGTTGCTAGTTGGCAGGTTTGGGGCGTATGACATGTTATCAGGCAGGCGCAAAAAACAGATATTATCAAAATTGTAAGGGTCAAATTCGTTTACGCCTTTATAATCGTAAAAGCCATGGTCGCTCATAATAATTACAACAGATTGCGGGTCTTTTTCAACAATATTGTTAACGAGCTTTTTGATGAGGTTGTTGGTATATTTTAAATAAGAAAGGTAAAGTGATTTACTGGTGAAGTTTTCGTTGTTCAAAATTAAATCTGGCGGATTTAAAGCACCGGTACTGTCCCTGAAATACTCGCCATGTGGAAGCATAAAATGTGCGTAGCAGAATGTTGGATTGTTGTTTTTTTCTCCGGCACTCTGCAGCACATTCGTCTCAACATCCTTATTATAATTATCTCCCTTATACAAAAAATAGTTTTGCAAAAATGGTATGGCATATTTTCCGGTCAGCAATTTCCAACCAATGCCCTTCATTAATCGGTTGTGAAAAATCTTATTGGTAAGCAATGCTGCATGTATAGGAAAAAGCCCGTTTGATGGGTTTAATGCCGGGTAGTCTTTTATATCGAAAACGGAATAGTTTTTAATTTTATAGTTGAGCGATTTTAAGAAGGAAAAAATCTGTCCGTTACGTATTTCGCCAAAGCGATGCTGAATATCGGGCTGGGTTAACAAAGTGGTATTGTAATTCTGCGGCACATACTGCAGGTTTACAATGGATGCCATGCTGAAGGGCGTAAAATCGTAATTAGAATGTGTGGGTAGTTCTTTAAATTTTTGCTGGCGCAGAAAATTATACAGGCTATCGTTTTTAAAATTGAAACTATCACGCAGACTATTGTACCCTGCATATTCATCAAACAATAAAAAATACACGTTGGGTTTTGCGGTTACTTTCGATTTATCGAAAGCAACTGGCATAGTGAATTGTTCTTTATACGAAAAATGTTTGCTGATTAATAATATACCATCTGCAACGCAGAAAAATAAAAACAACACATTTAAGTAAAGCAGCATTTTTTGATGCAGATGTTTGTTTTTTTTGAGCCACCATATAAATGTGATATTGACAACTAGCAGCACGGGCAGCAGTACGGTAAAGGATTCCAGAAAATGCAGCAAGGAGACTGATTTTATAACATCGTGTATGGCGCCGAAAAATAAATACCAAAGACTTATAAAAAAAGTAATCAGCGAAGCAAATAGATAATTTTTACTGAACAACCATACGATTGCGAAAAACAAAGCGATGCAAGCAATAATAGTTAAGCCAACTTTTATTACCTCGTACATATTGAGGTAGCCATAATTTTCTACACTGCCATGCAGGCAAAAAAACAACACCAGCAAAAAAAGAAAGAAAGGTATTTTTTTAAGCAGGTTCATTATTTCAGTTTCATTAAAAATAAAACGCGTTGGGTATTGCCAACTTTTTCTTCTTTTATAATTTGATATTTATTGGCGAAAATGGTTTTGAAGTTTTCAAGATTATAACCATCAAAAATATCTTTACGATGTTGCAGAAGCAGTTTTACTTTTTCATCTTCTTTGGGCACAAACTCAATGATAAGATATGGAGCTATGTTGCTAAGCCAGTCTGCAATTAGAGGCAAAGGCACATTGTTGGCAATAGCTAAATGGTGTACTAGTGCCAGTGCCATCACTAAATCAGTTTTTAACCTGGCGGTGATGGAATCTCGTTCGGTATTGTTCCAACCAATTGAAGGTGATGGTGTGGCTATATTATTTATCAAGGGCAAGACGTTCCGCCTTTTTGCCTTTTTGTTTTTTAGGTAGAGCTCGTTAATGCAATTGGCATCAAAATCAGTTGATATTACATGTTTAGTTTCATCAAACAGTAAACTAAAATAACCATCGTTTGCGCCAAGGTCAATCACATTTTTGAATTCAATATTGCTGATGAAGGATTTTACGAGTGCTGTTTTTGCCTGCAGGTAATCATCCCCCAAAATTGTATCGGTATAATAATCATCCCAAGTTGTTTTTACTTTTTTTGGCGATAGTTTTTGCACAAAGCTTTCAAGCCCTTTTAATAAAAGTTGCAGTTTTTGTTTGGTGAAATTATTTTCGCCGGAAGGCTTTTTATTTTGTTTAGCTGCAAATTTTGCCTGCAGGTAAACATGTAATTGTGTGTTTATATTCCACTTTGCTTTTTTGGGAAGCAAGGTAACCAGCACATCCATTGGTATGCCGTTTGGATAAACAGTGAAGAGCTTTCCAATATCTGGATGACAATAATGCATAAGTAAAAGTGGCGCCAAAAAACATTCGCAAAACTGCCGGTAAGCCACCCAGGGTTTGCCGGCCTCGTAATTTTCAAAAGAAAGTGTATCAATAAAAACCGGTTTGCCGTTATAAAACTGAACGTTAAAAGGCGTGGCATCTTTTAGTATCATTTCTTTTTGCAAAGATGCTGTTGCAATCTGAAGTGTAAGCAGGGCTGCATCTTTCCACATATCAAAACTCCATTCGTATGGATAACTTATGAAAGGGATTTGTTCGGGCTTTAATAATCTGCCTTCGTAAAAATTA
>JBBQPX010000402.1:0-3074 GCA_038216775.1 Chitinophagales bacterium | reverse complement strand
AAAATTGCCAAGAAAGCGTGAGCTGGTGAATAGTGAGTGGTCAATTGTGAATGGTGAGTTGTGTGCAGTCAATTGGCAATAGTGAATTGCGAATGGAGAATAATATTAATGGCAACTTTTATTTTTATAAACTGATAAATAGGAATTGCTGATTTCGTATTCACCATTCACAACTCACCATTCACCCACCTCACAGTCTCTTCTCCATCACAAAATGCGGAATGGTAACTTCGGTAAATTTATTGCCCACAACCTTATAGCCCAGTTTTTCATAAAAACCAACCGCAGTTTCCCGGGCGTGCATAATTAATTTTTTGTAGCCTTTATCGCGGCTAAGGGTTTCGGCAAAGTTCAGCATACTGGCGCCAATACCTTTACCCTGCAGGTTATTTTGTACTGCCATCTGCCGAAGGCGCAAACTTTTATTATCGGCCTTAGTAAGCATGCAGCAAGCCAGCATTTTATCATCATCAAAAGCTCCAATTAAAATATCATCTTTTTCCTGCGCCAGTTCATCTGCACTAAAAGATAAGCCAAGTGGCTGCCTTAGAACCTCGTTCCGGAGGTTTACCATTTGCTGGTATTCTTTTGTGCCGTGGTCTATTTGTTTTAAGGCCATAACAGGATATTTATTTTAATTAAGGTTAAAGGTTTGGGTGGAACGGGGATAGCAATATACAATATTTTGTTATAAATGGCAGATAACCGCCTCAAAAAAAACTTATTATCGGCTGATAACCTGCCCGCAAAATATAAAAATTCATTTCGTAATCACCCGTAAACGCTGTAAATTGTATATATATAAAAGTGATTTTAAAGAAACGATTAACAGTACCTTTTTAGCCTTATTTATTAAACAACATCTATTTCTTTGTAATTACCTCAAAATGTATATTTTTGCAACCAATACAAACTAAAATTAAACATCATGTCAGACATTGCAACAAGAGTAAAGAAAATAATTGTTGACAAATTGGGAGTTGACGAAGCAGAGGTTACACCTGAAGCTTCTTTTACTAACGATTTGGGTGCCGATAGCTTGGACACCGTAGAACTAATTATGGAATTTGAAAAAGAATTTAATATTTCTATTCCCGATGAGCAGGCCGAAACTATTACTACAGTAGGACAGGCAAATGCTTACCTAGAGGAGCATGCTAAGTAATTAACTTAACTATCACAGGCAAATTTATGGAGCTAAAAAGAGTTGTAGTTACCGGATTGGGAGCACTAACGCCATTGGGCAAAACTGTTGAAACATATTTCCAGGGATTGTCTGAAGGGGTTAGCGGCTGCGATTTTATAAAACAGTTCGACTGCAGCAAGTTTAAAACCAGGTTTGCCTGTGAGGTTAAAGATTTTGAACCTACCGATTACCTTGAACGCAAGGAAGCCAGAAAAATTGACCGCTTTACCCAGTTTGCCCTCATAGCAAGCGACGAGGCCATTAAAGATGCCGGCATCAGCAAAGAAAATGTTGATGTGGACAGGGTAGGGGTAATTTTTGCCAGTGGCATTGGCGGTATTACCACGTTTTACGAAGAAGTAAGCAATTATGCCCTTGGCGATGGTACACCGCGTTACAATCCTTTCTTTATTCCAAAAATGATATTAGATATTGCCGCAGGGCAAATATCTATGCGTTACGGTTTCCGTGGCCCTAATTACGCTGTAGTTAGTGCCTGTGCAAGCAGTACTAATGCTATTATTGATGCCTTTGATACGATAAGGCTGAATAAAGCTGATATTATTATCAGTGGTGGAAGCGAAGCCGTTATCAGCTCGCCTGGTGTTGGTGGTTTTAACGCCATGAAAGCCCTAAGCGAACGTAACGACGACCCTGCAACAGCAAGTCGCCCTTTTGATAAAGACCGCGACGGTTTTGTAATGGGAGAAGGTGCCGGAGTTTTGGTTTTAGAAAGTCTGGAGCATGCACTTGCCCGTGGCGCTAAAATTTATTGCGAAATAGCTGGTGGTGGCGCAACAGCAGATGCACATCATATTACAGCACCACACCCCGAAGGGCTTGGCGCAAAAAATGTAATGAATGTTGCATTAAAAGATGCCGGTATGAAACCCGAAGATATTGATTACATCAACGTTCACGGAACCTCAACTCCGCTGGGCGATTTGGCCGAAACAAAAGCAATTCTTAGTGTTTTTGGCGAGCATGCTTACGATTTAAACATCAGTTCTACAAAAAGTATGACTGGTCATTGTCTTGGCGCAGCCGGTGTGCTTGAAGCGTTGGCCTGTATTATGGCAGTTACAAAAGATATTGTTCCTCCAACAATTAATCATTTTACTGACGACCCCGAACTTGACCCCAAACTTAATTTTACTTTTAACAAAGCACAGCACCGCACTGTAAATGCCGCCCTTAGCAATACAGTTGGTTTTGGCGGGCATAATGCAAGTGTAATTGTTAAAAAGTACGTAGCGTAAGTTTTCCCTTATTTTATTTTTTTTGGAACGGGTATTGACGCTTTAGGCATCATCGTTGTGTCACTCCCTTGTACCGCATACCTATGGGCAGCTTTTACCGAAGCGAACGTTACCTAAGCGAAATGAACAGGAAATTATTTTGCAATTATTTTATTTACGAACACCAATAAATCTTCCCCACAAAAATTTCGTAATTTTAATTCAGTTGAATAAGTTTAATTTCACGTAAACAATAATTTTTCATTTGCAGTTCCTCAAAGATTTCTTTAAAAGCCAGACAAATAACCGGGAGTTTAAAAAGCAGCTTAGCAATGTGCTTGGTTTTACGCCAGGCGAAATAATGTTGTATAAAACTGCACTTAGTCATCGCAGCGTTAGAGAAGGCGCAGATGAAAATAATGAACGTCTGGAATTTTTGGGTGATGCGGTTTTAAGTTCCATTGTAGCGCATTATCTTTTTAGAAAATACCCATACAAAGGCGAAGGTTTTTTAACAGAGATGCGCAGCAAAATGGTAAACCGCCAAAAACTGAACGAAATAGCTTTAAAAATGGGCCTTAAAAAAATTACGTTTTACAATAAATATGATAACGCCTTAAAAATTTCACAGATTTTCGGAAACACGCTGG
>JBBQPX010000401.1:0-3084 GCA_038216775.1 Chitinophagales bacterium | reverse complement strand
GCCGCAGCAAAATACGCAAAAGAAGTTTTAACTGCCGGGGCAGATTCGTCTATAACATTTAAATCGGCAATTATTAACCAGATTGGTAATGAGCCAAAATTAATAGGTGCAATTTTCAATAAAGCAAACCTTAATAAAGTTGCTGCACCAATTGCCGGTAAAGCAGCTGTTTATGTTGTTAAAGTAAATAGCTACGGTGAAAAAGCAGTTGATGCAAATGAAGATAAAGTAGCTATGAGATTGCAACAAACAACTGCTTTACGTAACGAAGCAGTATCAAACTGGTTTGAAGGTTTGAAGAAAAAAGCCACAATTAAAGACAACAGAAGCAAGTTTTTTTAACGGAAAGATAAATAACCAAATTAGCAAACAGCCATCAGAAGAAATCTGGTGGCTGTTTTGTTTTATCTTTACACTATGGCAGAAGTTTTTGTACATAAAGTAGAAGAAAGCGGTATAATAACCTTAGACCTGGAGGCCTATTATCCAAAAGGAGAAACGGTGGTTTTTGATATGAAAGACCATTTATTTATGGGGTTGATTTTAAAGGAGAAAGATTTTAGGGAAATAATGAAAAACCTGGATACAGCTTCATACAAAGATAAATATGTAGCACTCACCTGCACTGCCGATGCCGTTATACCGGTGTGGGCTTATATGCTGGTAGTTAGTTACCTGCAGCCTGTAGCAAAAGAAATTATTTTTGGCGATAGCGAATTTTTGCACAAAACCATTTTCTTAAAAAATATAGCTGCCATTAATGTAGCTGATTACGAAGATAAAAGAGTGGTTATAAAAGGCTGCGGAGAATTACCAATTTCCGAATCGGCTTATGTTGCAATTACTGCTTTACTAAGGCCGGTTGCAAAAAGTATTATGTATGGCGAGCCATGCAGCACGGTGCCTATTTATAAAAAAAAGCGTGAGTTGTGAATGGTGAAACGTGAGTAAGCGTTAATTATTAACAATGGTTTTACTCACTACTCACAATTGACCACTCACCATTAAAACCAGCCACGTTTTCTAAACATCCGCACCATAACAATCGGGATAAACAACATCAGCCCAACAGAAATAAAGAATCCCCATTTATTATGCAGCAGCGGTATAGATTGAAAGTTCATTCCAAAAATTCCGCCAATAACTGTTGCCGGTGCCATTAAACAAGTTACAACAGCCATCACTTTCATAACCTCATTCATTCTTAAGTTTACATTACTTAAGTAGAGGTCATTTAAGTTCATCATCATATCACGGTAGTTTTCTACAAGATCAGTTGCCTGCAATATATGGTCGTAAATATCTTTAAAATACTTTTCAGTTTTATCATTAATCAATTCGCTTTCACTTCTTAAAATACCATTTACCAATTCTCTAACCGGTGCAATACTTCTTTTAAGAATAATCATTTCTTTGCGGAGTATATTAATTTTTGCCAGGCTGCGTGTGCTGCTATGCCGAACGATATCTTCTTCCAGTTCTTCAATTTTTTCTCCCAGCTTTTCCATCACCACAAAATAGTTATCAACTATCATATCAATTAAAGAATAATATAAAAAGTCAGCACCATTTTGCCTTATTTTGGAATTGCTTATTTTTATTTTTTCTCTTAGATGATTAAATACATCCCGTGAAGCATCTTCCTGAAAACTGATTACAAAATTTTCGCCCAAAATTATACTGATTTGTTCCACTTCAACAGCCGACTCTTTTTCGTTGAAATACATCATATTCAACAGACAAAAAAGCAATCCATTTATTTCATCAGTTTTTGCACGCTGGCCAAGGCTTAAAATATCTTCAATAATCAAAGGGTGAATGCCAAAGCTTTGGCCAATGCTTTCAACATCTGTTTTTCGCAAACCGTCAACATTTATCCAGGTAACAGCGGGTGTATCTATATAAGGAAAACATTCCGGAACATTTGCAAGCTCTTTACTTTCAACTTTTGCTGCATCATAATCGTAAACAAAAATTTTTGTTTTTTCAGGCTCTATCCTACTGGCAGCAATAGTTGGTTGATTTACCTGTAAAACTTTTTTTGTTCTTAATAATTCCAGCGGATTCAAAAGCGGATTTAGTAAGAAAGAAAGGTATTTGGGAGTAGCCATAAAACAAATTTATACTGATTGTGTCATAAAAAAAACCCGCCAATTAAATTGGCAGGTTTAAATTTATATAAAAACGTTTTATTTTGTTGGAGCTGCTGGCGGCATATCAGTGTTCCAAATATCTCGGTACATTTTCCACTTGCCGTTTTCTTCTTTCCAAATTACAATAAACTTCCCCTTGTCTATAGACATATTATTTGCTGCAAACATTTCGTACTTACCCGTTTCGATTACGCCATCTTTTCCTCCCATAACATCTTCGGTAGTTATGGTTGCTCCTCTAATACCCATTGCATATCCGCCATTAAAAAAAGCGGTAATGGCTTGCGTGCCACACATCCTTGGCATATTTGAAGGATTAATACAGCCGTCGCTGGTATAATGACTTACAAATGCGGCAGAATCACCGGTGGCAAATCCGGCACCAAAAGTTTTATTGCTTTCAGCAATGGCGGCTTTGGCACTATCAAGGCTGAAGCCCGATGTTGGCATTTCTGTTTTTGCAGCCTCGTTGTTACAAGAGCTGGTTAAAATTGCTATTACGGCAATGCCCAAAAGCTTTACAAAAGAAAATTTCATATTTAGTTGGTTTAGGCAAGTAAAGTACAATACCGAAGCCAATAATGCAAGGTGGCTACAGGGTATTTTGTAACGTTAAGCCATAAAACCTACACAAACATCTTTTCCATTACCGAAAAATCGGCTTTGGCTGGCAAAATTCAATCAAAGATTTACGCTTAAACCAAAGGTTAAGCGTAAATCAAAATGTTATTACCTGTTATTATTTGACTGTCTTCTGCCGCCGCCGCTAAAATTTCTGCTCTTGCTTTTATCCTGTGTGCCAAAACCTCTTGAACGTTTTTGCCCTTGTCCTTGCCCTTGTTTTGGAGTGGAAACAATTGGTGCGGCAAAACTGCTTAAACTCATGGGGAATGGATGCTCGTGAATTACCGGAATGCTTAAGCCAATTAAT
>JBBQPX010000400.1:0-3094 GCA_038216775.1 Chitinophagales bacterium | reverse complement strand
GGCTGCAAAAACCGGTTTCGCTTATGTATTTATTAAGGCTGGTATCCATTGTGTAATAATAAAAAAAGGGAAGCAACTACTTCCCTTGTATTTTTAATAACTAGTGTATTATAATCTGTCTGCTTCCTGTTGTTTTCTTTTAGAAAGTTTTGCTTTGGGTGCAAACATTACCAACATACGTTTACCTTCCATTTTTGGTAAGCCTTCCAATGCGCCAACATCTTTTAAACGGTCGGCAAATTTAAGCAAAAGCAATTCTCCTCTCTCCTTAAACATAATGGCACGGCCTTTAAACTGAACGTGTGCCTTAACTTTATCGCCTTCGCCTAAAAATTTTTCGGCATGCTTTACCTTAAATTCAAAATCGTGGTCATCAGTATTTGGTGTAAAGCGTATCTCCTTAACCTCACTGGTTTTGGATTTAGCCTTCATTTCTTTTTTCTTCTTCTTTTCTTCGTACAAAAACTTATTGTAGTCAATAATTCTACATACTGGTGGTTTTGCTCCCGGAGAAATTTCTACTAAATCAAGTTCAAGAGATTGCGCCATTTTTTGAGCATCATCTTTTGAGTAAACACCAGGTTCGATATTCTCTCCTACCAATCGTACCTCTGGTACCCTTATCATGTGGTTAGTCCTGTGTTCTTGTTGTTGTTCTTTTTTAAAGCGGGGATTAAAGGCTCCTCTCGGCCTGGGTGGAAATGCCATTTATAATATTTGGTTTACAATGTTGTTCTGGGTGTCAAAATTATCTATTTATAAACAATTAGCAATATATTTATTTAAAATTACTATTCCAAATTTAGTGCCGAATTGTGTTTTTTTTATTCTGATACCCTTTGTTTTATTTCTGCAGCAATCTCCTGCACAAATTCATCAAGAGCTTTACTTCCTAAATCTCCTTTACCTTGCCTGCGGATGGAAACCATGCCTTCGTTCATTTCTTTTTCCCCAATTACGAGCATATAAGGCACTTTAGCCATTTCAGTATCTCTAATCTTCCTACCTATTTTTTCGCTACGGTCATCAATCTCGGCACGAATATCTGCATTTTTTAAAGTCTGCAATACAGAATTGGCATAGTCCATAAACTTATCACTAATAGGTAATATTTTTACTTGTAACGGAGCAAGCCAAGTCGGAAACTTACCTGCATAATGCTCCAGCAAAAATCCGATAAATCTTTCGTGTGTACCTAATGGAGCACGGTGAATAATAAGAGGAACTTCCGGACTGTTATCTTTATTAGTAAAACTTAATTTAAAGCTACGCCCCTGTGCAAAATCCACCTGGTTGGTTGCCAAGGTAAACTCACGGCCAATTGCACTCCAAATCTGAACGTCAATTTTTGGACCGTAAAAAGCCCCTTCGCCTTTTACTTCCACATAAGGAATATTGCTTTCGATCAATACGTTTCTTACCAATGCTTCAGTTTCTAACCAAAGCTCTGGTTCGTTTACATATTTCTGCCCTAATTTTTCAGGATCGTGCAAACTCAGGCGCATCACATATTTATCAATACCAAATATTTTAAAATACTTCTGATACATTTCATTTACTGCCCTAAATTCTTGCGCAAAATCTTCTTTGCTACAATAAATATGAGCATCGTTCATGTGTAAGCAACGCACCCTCATCAATCCAAATAATTCACCACTTTGCTCGTAACGGTAGCAGGTTCCATACTCTGCAATACGGTATGGCAAATCTTTATAGCTCTTAGGTTCTGCATCAAAAATTTTATGATGATGCGGACAGTTCATTGGTTTTAAATAATATCTTTCTCCGTCCATTTCCATCGGCGGAAACATACTATCTGCATAATACGGTAAATGCCCGCTGGTTAAATACATACTTTCTTTTGCAAGATGTGGCGTAACTACTCTTTTATAACCAGCTTCCTTTTCCGTTTGTTTAGCAAGATTTTCCAACTCTTCAATAATAATAGTACCATTAGGTAACCATAATGCTAAACCGGGGCCAACTTCATCATTAAAAGTAAAAATGCCGAGTTCTTTTCCTAATTTTCTATGGTCCCTTTTTTTCGCTTCTTCCAGCATCAGCAAATATTCGTCAAGCTCCTTCTGCTCCGGGAACGTTACACCATAAATACGGGTAAGCTGCTTATTTTTTTCATCGCCTTTCCAATAGGCACCGGCAATGCTTGTAAGCTTAATCGCTTTTATAAAACCTGTGTTGGGAATATGTGGGCCACGGCACAAATCTGTAAACCCTCCCTGGGTGTAAAAAGTAATTTCTCCATCAGTTAAATTACTCAATAAATCAAGTTTGTATTCATCGCCTTTTTCGGTAAAATATTGCAGAGCTTCAGCCTTAGGCATTAATTTTCTTACGTATTGACTTTTTTGCTTTGCCAGTTCATTCATTTTTTTCTCCAGCATTGCCAAATCATCTTCGGTAATTTTTGTATCACCCAGGTCCATATCGTAATAAAAACCTTTATCCAGAGCCGGGCCAACCCAAAACTTAACACCAGGGAAACTTGCTTCAACAGCCTCGGCCATTAAATGTGCAGATGAATGCCAGAATGTTGATTTACCGTCGTTATCGTTCCAGGTTAATAATTTAAGCGTTGCGTCAGTATTAATGGGCCTATGGGCATCCCAAACTTCGCCGTTAATATCGGCTGCCAGTACTTTTCTTGCCAAACCTTCGCTTATAGATTTGGCTACATCAAATGCAGAAGTTCCATCTTCATACTCTCTTACTGCACCATCGGGTAATGTTATCTTTATCATATCTTTATCTGCAAAGCTTTTCGTTTGCAGTGTGCAAATTTAACGAAGTATTAGCTTCAGAAAAATTTATCTAAAATATCTTTGCAGAGATGAAAAAATTTGTACAGATTTTATTGCTTGTTTTTTGCGCAGCCCAATTATCTGCCCAGGATTTTACCGGCCAATGGAAGGGTGAATTTATTGATAAGAGTACCGCTTTTACAGGCTGGGGCGGCGACCGATGCGAATATGTGTTGGAAATTGAATGTAAAGCAAATACTGTAAGCGGGTATTCCTATACCTATTTTAGTGAGGGTGGTAAGCGTTATTACACCATTTGCAAATTAACCGGCACC
>JBBQPX010000399.1:0-3105 GCA_038216775.1 Chitinophagales bacterium | reverse complement strand
GGTTTGTTTTTAACAAGCTGGGTTAAATATAAACGTGCACTGTCCTCTTTCTTAAGCAGGTTATAAGAAAGATAGCGGTAATAATCCAGCAACGGGTCTTTATCAATTTGTGCATCAAGTGCATTTATTGCAGACAGCATAGATGTGTAATCCTTCTGTAAACAATACCCGTCAATCATCATTAAATTCATGTTAGGTTCGTTTGGAAATTTTTGTTTAAAACTGTTTATAGCCTCGCTGTATTCATCATTTGAAAGCTCCGAACAGATGAGCACATTTAAAAGCATCAGCGATTTTGTATTTTTTATGTAGGCAGGCAACTGGTCAATTTTCTTTTTAGCATCAGCGAAATTTCTTCGCTGCATCAGTTTTCTTACTGCAACTACATCGTCAGCACCTTCAAGGTTTTTTTGTGCGGGATCATTACTTGCGCCAAAAATACTTTTAAACATGTTGGCCATGGTTTCTGCCAGTGTTTCTCCACTCATATAAACATACACATCTGCAATTTTGCATTTGTCGTTTATTTTCATCAGTTCGTAATCGTGGTAGTTAAGGGCGCTTTCTTTATTGGTAAACATTCTGAAAATAAGGTGATGTTTTCCCTCCTTTACATAATGCCTGATAAAATCAAAATTATCCATATCGCTCAATGCGGTGGTTATCTGCGTACCTAACTTTAATTTATTCATCACACCCTTACCAAAGCCTTTGCCATCAGCGGTATTTGGTAAATTCATTTTATCAATAAATGTATCCTTATCAAATGCATTGTCAAGCAGGTCGGCTTCTCCTTTTTGTATGGACTGTTCCAGATCTTTTGCAAATTGAATAGCTTCTTCGTTGCTCAATTGCTGCGGCGCTGGTTTGCAGGCACCGAGCATTAACAACATCAGCATAAAAAATAATGGGAAGTTTTTAAATGAGGCAGTTTTCATAAATATTTTTTTACAAGGTAATAAATTGTGTTTGATGTTTGTAACGGACAATCAAAAAATGAATTTGCCACAAGGCGAATTTCTACACAATCAGAAGATTTATGAATTGCGCCGCTCTTCAGGGTGCTGTATGAAATGTACTTGGCGGGCTTTAGCCCAAAACCAAGCGTTGGGCTAAAGCCCGGTTGAACTAATATTTTGCTCCCTGCCCTGAAGGGCAGGACAATTGATAATGTTTTACAACATGACTTGGCTGGGTTTTCGTCTTCGCTGTTATTAGGTGCTAACCAACAATAAGCAGCATTCGCCACAAGGCGAATGCCTACACGATGGTGCGAAAGGTTAAATTCACCCTTGGTTTTGAAATTAATTTTGTGGGAGGCAGGCGATGCAGCCAATTGGCTTGTGTAGCATCTTTCATTATTAGTAAACTACCATGCTGCAGCACTACAGAAATTACTTCTTTGCTTTGCTTATGTTTAAAGGCAAACTTTCTTTCGGCACCAAAACTTAAAGAGGCAATGGCACCATGCTTTTTTAAATCTTTTTCTGCATCGCTATGCCAGGCCATACCCTCGCTGCCATTGTGATACAGGTTGAGCAAACAAGAGTTGAATGTTTCACCGGTTTTTTGTTCGGTTAATGCTTTTAGCTCCAGCAGTTCCTGCGTCCAGGGCAGTGCAGTTTTTTTAACGTTGCTGTATTCGTATTCAAACCCTTTATCTCCATACCAGGCTACTTTTCTTTTGGTAATTATTTTTTTACCAAACATGATGGCTTCATCATTTTTCCATTCAATGTTGTTAAGCAAACTATGCAGGTACTGCGTAGCTTTCTGCAAAGGCATTAGCGGACCGTGATAATTTACAGTCCCAACTTTTGGTAATAAATTTATTTCTGCGGATGTTTGATTAATGAATAAATCCATGTTTTTTTTTGTGGGTATTTGCCTGATGACGAATTCAAAAGATTAAGCAGAATTCGCCATAAGGCGGATTTCTACAGCTATTTAAAACACTAAACTGCCTCATTTGTTTTGGCGCCCTCCCAACCGAGTATGGCAGTTTTGCGGGTATTGCCCCACATGTAACCGCCAAACATCCCCGTTGATTGTATTACCCTATGGCAGGGAATTAAAAACGCTACGGGATTACTGCCTATTGCTGACCCTACGGCACGGGATGCATTTGGGTTTTTAATTTCATCAGCAATTTTTCCATAGGTTGTAAACTTCCCCATAGGGATTTTTAAAAGCGTTTCCCAAACTTTAAGTTGAAAGTCTGTGCCTTTTAAATGCAGTTTTATTTGTGGTAGTTTACTCCAATCGTGCTGAAAAATAAACAAGGCATTTTGCTGTATTAAATCCAGCTTGCGTGTGAATAATGCATTAGGGAATTTCACCTTTAGATTTTCCAAAGCCGTTATTTCATCCTCCTCAAAAGCCATATAGCAAACACCTTTTGCTGTAGAGGCTACAATAATATTTCCAAAAGGGCTTTCTGCAAAGCTGAAGTTTATGGAAAGATTTTTTCCACCGTTTTTATATTCTGCCGGCGTCATGCCTTCAATGTTTACAAACAAATCGTGCAGGCGGCTTGTGCCAGATAGTCCTGTTTCGAAAGCAGTATCAAAAATGGTTGAGCCGCTGTTTTCCTTCAGCAGTTTTTTGGCATACTCCACGCTTATATATTGTAAAAACTTTTTCGGGCTTGTGCCTGCCCATTCTGTAAACAAACGTTGAAAATGAAAAGGACTTAGGTGTACCTTTTCTGCCACTTCGTCAAGATTGGGCTGCTCCTTAAAATTTGTTTTTATGTATTCAATTGCTTCGGCAATGCGGTTGTAATTTATGGTTTTCTGCTCTTTCATGTCCGTTGATTTTATAAAGCAAATGTCGAAAGTATTTTGCAGTTATAAAATCTGATTGTTGCGAAGTTTTGGATTTTTAAGTAGAATTCGCCATTAGGCGAATTCCTACAAAAAAAAATCCGGCAGATAAACTGCCGGACTTTTTTAAAAACTAAACTTAATATATGAGAATTAAAAACCAAGCCCAACGGCAAATCCTTTTGTTAAAGCAGGATAATCAGCCAATGGAGTTACAGCTCCTGTTGCAAGGTTGATTGAAACTACTTTTGAAAATGTCGCTATTGTAACCAATGCATAT
>JBBQPX010000398.1:0-3108 GCA_038216775.1 Chitinophagales bacterium | reverse complement strand
ATACCTCTAAGATTACCTGCCCGGCCAGAAGCTACACCGGTAAGCAATGCTTTTTTATGAAACCATATTTCGTGTGTACGGCTGCTATCAAACAGCATTTTTAAAACGCCGGGGAAACTGCCATTATATTCAGGCGAAATAATTATAAAATGCGTGGTTGGTATCAGAATTTCATCCTCAATCTGCTTCAGTGCTTCATTATAATGCATCACATCTACATCTTCCAAAGATAAAATTCCTGCCTTAAACCCTTTTTCCATTAAAATATCTTGGTATTCTCTGGCAATTTTAATGGTATTGCTGTTTTTTCGGTTTGTGCCCGATATTATTGTAATCATATATTCAACTCTTGTAAAACAGATATTTTTATCAATACTACAATTAAGATGCTGCTTTGTTGTCCATTTTTATGCCGAATGGTTAAATTTGCCATCCCGACAGATTTTACTGGCAAAAAAAAGCATTTATCAGCAAGACGTTTGGGAATTCAAAATATTTTATATGCAGTTTACTTATTACGGTCAATCTTGTTTCAGTGTTACGCTGAATGGCAAAAAATTGCTATTCGATCCCTTTATTACCGGTAACGAACTTGCAAAGCATATTGATATAAATACCATTGAAGCTGACTATATTTTATTAAGCCATGCTCATAACGACCATGTGCTTGATGCAGAAGCAATAGCCAAAAGAACCGGCGCCACTATCATTGCCAATTACGAGGTAGCCATGTGGTTTGCAGGCAAGGGTATCGAAAAATATCACCCTATGAACGCGGGCGGCAAATGGGTATTTGATTTTGGTACAGTAAAATGCGTTACTGCGGTTCACTCTTCTTCCTTTGAAGATGGCAGTAATGGCGGAGTGGCTATGGGATTTATTATTATGAACGATAAAGTGAATTTTTATTTTGCCGGAGATACAGCACTTGCATTAGATATGCAACTGATACCAGGATTTGCCAAAATTGACTTTGCCGTACTCCCGATTGGCGACAATTTTACAATGGGAATTGAAGATGCTGCCGAAGCCGCAAAAATGGTTAAAACTAAAACGGTAATTGGTGTACATTATGATACCTTTGGCTTTATTAAAATAAATCATCAAAAAGCAATTGATGTATTTAAACAGCAGGATATTGACTTAAAACTTCCGGGCATTGGCGAAACGATAGCCTTATAATTATCAAACAAAAAACTAAAATTCCCCTTCAGGGGATAGGGGTATGGCGAAAATAATAGGAGTAGCAAATCAAAAAGGCGGTGTAGGCAAAACAACTACAGCAATTAACCTGGCGGCAAGCCTTGCCGTGCTTGAGTTTAAAACGTTGCTGGTAGATGCGGATCCGCAGGCAAACAGTACCACCGGTACCGGTTTTGACTTGCATAACATTACACAAAGTCTGTACGATTGCATGGTGAATGAAAAATCAGCAAAGGACATTATTTTAAAATCCGAAATTCCTTTTCTGGATATATTGCCATCGCATATTGATTTGGTAGGTGCCGAAATTGAAATGATAAACTACCCAAACAGGGAAATGGTTTTAAAAAAGATTTTAGAACCTTTAAGAGATGAATATGATTTTATTGTGATTGACTGTTCACCATCGCTTGGGTTGATAACGGTAAATGCCTTAACAGCCGCCGACAGTGTGGTAGTGCCCGTACAAACAGAATTTTTTGCTTTGGAAGGATTAGGTAAATTATTAAACACGATAAAAATTGTACAAAGCCGCTTAAATACCGATTTAAAAATTGAAGGCATTTTAATGACCATGTACGATGGTCGCCTTCGCCTTTGTAACCAAGTGGTTAGCGAGGTTCGCCGCCATTTTGATGAGTTGGTTTTCAACAGTATCATTCATCGTAATACCAGGCTTAGCGAAGCACCAAGCTTTGGAAAACCAGTGATATTATACGATTCTGATAGTAAAGGTTCAATAAACTACCTCAACCTTGCTAAAGAAATTCTGCAGAAAAACAACATGACAAAAATTAAAGAAGAAGATAGAATAATTGAATAAATACAAGCTGTGAGCCATTAGCTTCGAGCTTTAAACCATTGGTTTCAACTCGCAGCACATGGCTCTTAGCTCAAAGCTAAACTATGAGTACTCCAAATAAAAAAGACGCATTAGGAAAAGGAATCCGCAGTTTACTGCAAAATATAGATTCAGATTTAAAAACTACCGCCGGTAATTTAAAACCCGAAGTGGTGGAGCAGGCTTCAGTATCCATGCGTGTTCCGCTGGATCAGATTGAGGTTAATCCCAAACAACCCCGTCATGATTTTGATGACGAAGCGCTAAGCGAATTGGCCGCTTCAATTAAAATGCACGATATTATTCAGCCACTAACTGTGTCTAAATTACTTAACGGTAAATACAGGTTAATATCTGGTGAGCGTCGTTTACGTGCATCAAAAATTGCTGGTATAAAAGATGTACCCGTTTATGTGCGCCAGGCAAATGATCAGCAGCTTTTAGAACTTTCTTTACTGGAAAATTTACAACGTAAAGACCTTAATGCCATTGAGATTGCCCTAAGTTACAAACGCCTGATGGATGAATTGGAATACACGCAGGAGCAGGTATCTGAAAGGATGGGAAAAGAAAGAAGTACCGTAGCCAACTATATTCGTTTGTTAAAATTACCGCCCGATATTCAGGTTGCTGTACGCACAGCCGTTATCAGTATGGGCCACGCAAGGGCTTTAATTAATGTTGATTTAGTTGATAAACAATTATACATTTTCAACGAGATAAAAAAGAACGGCCTTTCTGTTAGGCAAACAGAAGAATTAGTTAGAAAAATCTACACCTCTGGCGCTGTTAAAGTTGCGGTAAAACCCACGCTGCCGGCTAATTTTAAAAAGATAGAAGATAATTTAGCATCGAGTTTTAGCACCCGCGTTAAAATGAAACACGGCAAAAAAGGGAATGGCAGTATTTTGTTTGAATACTACTCCGTTGAAGAACTTAACGCATTGCTTGATAAGTTTAATATTAATGTAAGTTGATGGCTAGAGTTTTGATAACCATTATTTTTCTTGTTTCTTTTTTTTGCTCCAATCACGCATTGGCGCAAAAAAAAGATACCGTGATTT
>JBBQPX010000397.1:0-3119 GCA_038216775.1 Chitinophagales bacterium | reverse complement strand
GCATATAAAAACACTGCAAAAACTCGATTGGATTTGCATGCTTGCAGAAGTTAATTAACTGATGCAATTAATGTTTAAGTGTTTCGTTATTAGTATTTTAAATCAGTTTTGCACTAAATATACCATTTGGAATATTTAAATAAAGAAATGAGGCAGATTTTAGTTATTTTTGTCTTCCTCAACTCAAGCTAAAGGAAACAAATGAAAGAACTCGTTCTCATAATTGTTGCATATTTAATTGGCTCTATTCCAACAGCTTTATTGGTAAGTAAACGCTTTTTCGGTATCGATATCCGTGACTATGGAAGCGGAAACATGGGTGCTACCAACACTTTCAGGGTTTTAGGTTCCCGTTACGGCACCATGGTTATGGTGTTCGATATTTTAAAAGGTATTACTGCGGTAATGCTGTATAATGTTCTTCCTTTTTATATAAATCACGAGCTGGAAAGAACAAATCTTATGCTTGGTCTCGGGCTTGCCGCTGTTCTGGGGCATGTTTTCCCTGTTTTTGCAAATTTCAGAGGTGGAAAAGGGGTAGCTACTTTACTTGGAATGGTTTTGGCAATTCAACCGGTAATTGCAGTTAGCTGCATTGGAATTTTTGTTTTAGTACTTTTTTTAACAAGATATGTTTCCCTAAGTTCTATATTGGGCGCAATTGCGCTGCCAATTTGTGTTTTGTGGATATGGAACGAACATGAAGTGCTATACAGGGTTTTTGCATTAATAGTTGCAGTATTGGTTATCGTTACGCATCAAAAAAATATTGGCCGAATTTTGCGTGGTGTAGAAAGCCGCATTCCTATTTTAAAGCACAGAGACAGAAGAAAGTCCCGTAGAAACCAGGAATAATCTTTAATTTTAACCACTCCCTCACCTTAGTTTAGTAAAAATTTATGTTGTATTTATGATACGGCTCAATAATTGGTACGCCAATTGATTATATACCACAATAAAACTTACATAATATGAAAAAAATTATCCTTTTTGTTGCCGTAGTTGCTTTTGCTGTTGCATGTAGCACTAACGCAGTAACAGGTCGTAAACAACTTGCCTTATTTGGTGAAGCTACGTTGCAACAGGAAGCGTTAACGCAATACCAGTCTTTTCTTTCGGAAAATAAAGTAGTTAACAGCAGCTCAAATAAAGATGCCGAAATGGTTAAAAGAGTAGGTATAAGAATTGCCGCCGCAATTACTGATTACTATACTCAAAAAGGGCTTGCAAGCGAACTTAACGGGTATAAATGGGAATTTAATCTCGTAGATTCTAAAGAAGTGAATGCCTGGTGTATGCCCGGTGGTAAAGTAGTTGTTTATACAGGTTTGCTCGGTATTACTCAAAATGAAGCTGCACTTGCCGTTGTAATGGGGCATGAAATTACGCACGCCGTTGCTCATCATGGTAACGAAAGAATGAGCCAGGGTGCATTGGCCCAAGGACTGGAGATAGTTGGAAATATTGCAACTGCCAATAATTCTAAATACAATAGTTTATTTAATAGTGTTTTTGCGCCGGGAGCGCAGATAGCTTTTTTACTACCTAACTCACGCAATCAGGAGTATGAAGCCGACCATTTTGGGTTGAATTTTGCAGCCATGGCCGGATACAATCCAAATGAAGCAGTTCCGTTTTGGCAGCGTATGGCAGCCGCATCAAATGGTCAAAAGCCACCAGAATTTTTATCAACGCACCCCGCTGATGAAAATCGTATTGCGAGATTGCAACAATTAATGCCTGAAGCTTTAAGTTATTATAAGCCTGTTGGAGGAAAAAAATAATTTTTTATACTGCGTTCAAAAAACTCCATATTACATGGAGTTTTTTTTTGCTTAAGCTTTTATGTGCCGAACAAATTGTTTAAATTTACGTACCATATAAGCGGTAACTGTATAACAAAGTTGCCAAAACTATTATTGTCTGCTAAACTTTAAAAGCTACCAAACGGGTGCCGATGTTTAAAAAGTGTACTATCTATCTTTTTTAACTATTAATTGCTGTATTAAAATGCCTAATCAATCTCTGCTCGAAAAATTACAGATTAAAGATGAAAAAAATCTCCTTATTCAAGGTTTGCCATCATCTATTGAAAAACAATTTATTAAGCTTACATTTTCTAAAAATGTGACACCATTACTAAAAAGCCGAAAAATAGATTTTGCATTAGTTTTTGCCGTTAGTCAGCGGCAACTGGCTGATATTTTAAAAGATGTTATTCCTGCTTTGCAGGATGATGCTACATTTTGGATTGCATATCCAAAATTAACATCGAAAATTGCCAGTGATTTATCACGAGATAAAAACTGGGATTTTGTATCTGATTACGGTTTTGAAGCCGTGCGGATGATAGCATTAGATACCGTATGGAGCGCCGGGCGTTTTAAAAAAGCAGAAGCTATCGCTAAACAAAAAATTGCTTCCCCGGCACGAATCCTACATCCGGCGTAGACTATAAAACCCATAATTTTGCAATACTTAAAAAGTGGCAAATTCTGTTGAAAAGACAAGGATTCTACTTACCTTTTTTAATTCACTGGCATTTATAAATCGCAATGAATATGTACGTGGATAGTGAGTTGTAAAAATGTAGAAACGAAACAAAAAAGAATGCAGACAACAATAGAAAATTAGCTGCTGAAAAGAAAAATCCCAATGAAAAATAAGAAGCATATCGTAGTACTTTCCGGAGCAGGAATAAGTGCAGAAAGCGGTTTAAAAACTTTTAGAGATAGCGATGGCTTGTGGAATGGTTACGATGTTTATGAAGTAGCCACACCGGAAGGGTTTGCTAAAAATCCTCAACTTGTTTTAGACTTTTATAACGACCGCCGCAGAGATGTAGCCGCCGCCTTACCTAACGCTGCACATATTGGCCTGGCAGAGTTAGAAAAAGATTTTGACGTAACAATCATTACACAAAATATTGATGATTTGCATGAAAGGGCTGGCTCAACAAAAGTTCTACATCTGCATGGCGAAATATTTAAAATGAGAAGTGTGGCTGATGAAGAAAGACTTTTTGAAACAAGAGGCGATATTAAAGTTGGCGATTTGGCAGCAGATGGAACCCAATTACGGCCCTTTATTGTTTGGTTTGGCGAAGCAGTACCCATGAT
>JBBQPX010000396.1:0-3122 GCA_038216775.1 Chitinophagales bacterium | reverse complement strand
CGTGGTATTACTATTTATGCAAAGAATACTTCTGTAAATTATAAAGGGACTAAAATAAATATTGTAGATACTCCAGGCCACGCGGATTTCGGATCTGAAGTGGAGCGTGTTCTTCGTGCTATTGATTCTGTGCTTTTACTTGTAGATGCACAAGAAGGACCAATGCCTCAGACTCGTTTCGTTTTGAAAAAATCTCTTGAACTTGGACTTAAACCTATTGTTGTAATAAATAAGATTGATAAGCAAGCTGCCAATCCTGCTCGTGTGCACGATGAAATACTTGAGCTTTTCTTGGAGCTTGGTGCAACGGAAGAACAAATAGATTTTAAAGTTGTCTATGCTATTTCTCGTCAAGGAATTGCAAAATTAAATCTAGAAGATGAATCAAAAGATCTTACCCCATTACTTGTTCTAATACTTTCTGATGTAAAAGAGGCTTCTATAAACAAAGAAGATCCTTTTCGTGCACAAGTTTTTAATCTTGGTTATGATAATTTTTTAGGACGCTTAGCTATTGTGCGTGCTTATGCTGGTTCCATAAAAACTGCTTCTCAAATTATAGTTAAAGATGCAAAAGGTGGAATGCGTAATGCAAAGATTTCAAAAATGTTTACTTTTGAAGGAACAAATAGAAAAGAAGTTAGTATTTTAAACACAGGAGATATCGCTATTATGGCTGGAATTCCAGATGTTTATATTGGAGAAACTATTTGTGACAATGCTAATACAGAAGCATTACCTTCCATTGATATAGACGAACCAACAATTTCTTTAAATTTTTTAGTGAATGATTCTACTTTTGCTGGACGTGAAGGTAAATATGTGACAAGTCGTCAAATAAGAGAAAGACTTGAAAAAGAACTCGAAATGAATGTGGGTCTTCGTATAAATTTTGATGGAGCAGATGAAGAAGAAATACAAGAAGGTTTTCTTGTTTATGGACGTGGTGAATTGCATATTGCAGTTTTACTTGAAAATATGCGTCGTGAAGGATATGAACTTCAGGTCTCCCAGCCTCATGTAATAATAAAAGAAGAGAATGGTGAAAAATTGGAACCATATGAAGAAGTGACGATTGATGTTCGTAATGAATTTTCTGGTGCTGTTATTGAAAAATTAACGGGACGAAAAGGGTTAATATTAAGCATGCATGAAAAAGAAGGTATCGTTCGTTTACTTATAGAAATGCCTACTCGTGGATTACTCGGTTATCGCGGACAGTTTATTGTTGATACAAGAGGAGAAGGAATTCTTGCTTCACGATTTATTGGATTTAAAACTTATGCAGGAGAAATAAAGAAGAGAGATGTTGGTTCTATGACATCCATGGTAACTGGAAAAGTGATAGCTTTTTCTCTTTGGACTCTTCAAGAAAGAGGTATTCTTTATGTTGAACATGGAGATGAAGTATATGAAGGTATGGTCATAGGAAATGTATTAAAAGGTGATGAAATGACAGTGAACCCTACAAAGAGTAAACAACTTTCAAATATGCGATCAAGTGGAACAGATGAAGCTATAAATATTAAACCACCATATAGACTATCAATAGAGAGAGGTCTTGAGATAATGGCAGATGATGAATATCTTGAAATTACACCTAAAAGCGTACGTTTACGCAAAAAACTTCTAACAGAACAAGACCGTTCAAAGAATAAAACAGCCAATAGTAAGAAGTAATTTTTTCTATATAGACCATATAGATTAAGAACAATTGACTTTATTTAATAGTAATGATATTATGATAAAACAATAATTAATCAAATCAAAATAATGTCGCACCAAAAGAATAATTGTTCGACATGATTTCAAAAAAAATCAAATGGCTAACACAATTACATTTAAACCAAAGCAAGTTACTAAGAAAATTTTATCTGATTTATCACCTCGTGCTTACGAAGTGGTTGTTAATCGTTTTGGTCTTACCACAGATGCTCAAAGTAAGACATTAGAAGCTATAGGTAAGAAATATGGCATTACTCGTGAACGAGTACGTCAAATAGAAAATACTGCCCTTGCTCTTATTCGTAAGTCAGAATCATTTAAAGATGCCAAAGAGGTTTTTGAAGAATTGAAAAAAATGATGCACACTCTAGGTGCTATCGTTTCAGAAAATGATTTACTTAATCATTTATCTAAAGACAAATTAACTCAAAATCATATAAATCTATTTTTGACACTTAGCAATGAATTCACTAAACACAAAGAAGACGAACATTTCAAAACGAGTTGGAGTGTTGATTCTGATGTAGCAGATAAAATACATAAATCATTAAAAGATCTTTTTGAAGGTCTATCTGAAGATGAATTAATTTCTGAAGCAGAGCTTATTTCAAAATTTTTAGATGAAGTTAAAAACTTGTCTGAACAATACAAAAATGAAGAAATAGCAAAACGTTGGCTTTCTATGTCTAAGAAAATTAGTAAGAACCCATTGGGTGAATGGGGTAAATCTACATCTTCTTCTATAAAAACTCGTGGTGTTAAAGATTTTGCTTTCTTAATGATGCGTAAGCATGGTAGCCCAATGCACTTTAGAGAAGTGTCAAAAGCAGTAGCAAGTACTTTTGATAAGAAATGCCACACAGCTACTTGTCATAATGAACTTATTAAAGATCAAAGATTTGTGTTAGTTGGTAGAGGTATTTATGCTTTATCTGAATGGGGTTATAAAACTGGAGTAGTTCGTGATGTTATAAAAGAACTTATAAAGAAAAATGGTCCTATGACAAAAGAAGACATTGTGGATCAAGTCATGAAAGAGAGATATTTAAAGAAAAATACAATTTTAGTGAATCTACAAAATTCTAAATATTTCAAAAAGAACAAAGCTGGAGAATATTTAATTAATTAAATAAAAGAAAACACCCTCGATTTAAAGTTAGGGTGTTTTCTTTTATGTTCTATATTTGATATAATCAATAGTGCATGATAGAGAATTTTTTCTTAACCCATAATTTTAATTTAATACAAACACTGATAGTGGCTATTGGTTATTTAATGCCAATACCATTGGCTTATTTTGCATTTTTTCTATGGCAAAATTATAGACAAGATAACTTCATAATGGGAATCAAGTGGGTTTTATTAGAAATTCAAGTACCTCGTGATGTCATAAAAAC
>JBBQPX010000395.1:0-3129 GCA_038216775.1 Chitinophagales bacterium | reverse complement strand
ACCTTCAAATTTTTGTTTGTCAGTAACATCAAACCCTCTGCCATTATCTTCAATAGTTGCAGAAATACCGTCGGCATCTTTTATTAAAGAAATATCGAGGTTGTTGGCGCCGGAGTGTTTAATAACATTATTTACGCACTCTTGTATAACACGATACAAAACTGTTTCTGTATTACTGTCTAACCTTTCCTGCAGGCCTTCAGTGTGCAAACTGATTTTAATAATGCGGTTATCAATCTTATCTAAAAATTCTTTTACTGCGCTGGCTAACCCACTTTTTAATAAGGCATTTGGCATCATCTGGTGGCTCACACTTCTTATTTCTTTACAACTTTCATCTACCAGGTTTATCAGCCGTTCATAAGACAATTTTTGTTCCTCATCCTTAAAAGGTATTTCATTTTCAAAGGCTGATAAATTCATTTTGGCTACGCTCATCATTTGTCCAACGCCATCATGTAATTCAGCAGCAATACGCTTTCGCTCATTTTCTTCGGCACTTATTATAGCTTTGGTGGCAATATCCTGCTGCTTCATTACTTCCGATTGTAAATTCATTGCATTTTTAATCTGCCGTTTTCGATAAAAAGCTAATCCCGAAAGTACGAGTAGCAATAAACCTCCAATTAATCCCCAAAGCATAAAATTCTTTTTACTTATTTCGGCTTTTTGCAATTTCAATTGCTGTTCTTTTTTTTCTGTTTGATAAATGGTTTCAAACTCCGCTATTTTACCTTCAGTATTTTCATTTATTATTTTGTCTTTAATGTTATAAGCAGTTTTTAATGCAGTAAGCGCTTTATCGTTCTCGTTTGTTGTTTTATATAAATCGCTTAGTAAAAGATAAATGCCATACTGCCCTTGTTTATAACCTGTAGAATCTGCCAATGCGTTACCATAATATAAATACGCTTCAGCCTGTGCATATTTTTTCTGCATCATCATCAGGTTGCCCAGGTTAAGGTATGTGTCAGACATTTGCTTTTTATTACCAAAAGAAGAATCTATAGCAAGGCATAAAAAGAAATATTTTTTAGCTTCTTCGTAACGCCCGCTATAAGTATAGCAGTTAGCCATATTGTCGTAAAGCGATGATTTAAGAGCGCTTGCATTTTCATTGTCGCATAAAAGTAATCCTATACTATCCAGCTTAAGTGCTTCTGCATATTTTCCTTCCATACCATACACGTTGGCTAGCGTGTGTAAGGTGTTAATTTTACTTTTTGTATCCTTTATTTGCGGAAAAAGTACAAGCGTTTCCTGTAGTAGTGCTTCGGCTTTTTTAATATCTCCCTTTACCTGGTAAATCTGGGATAACGCTACTTTTGTTTTTGTGGTTCCTGTGGCATCGCCGTTTTTGTCGAAAAGTATTAATGCTGATAAAGAATTTTCAATTGCCTTATCGTAGAAGGCTCTGTTAAAGTAAGTTGAGCCTATCGAAAGCATTGCATATGCTTTTATGGAATCGTTATTTATTTTTTGGGAAACGGCAAGTGCCTTTTCAGAAAATTCTTTGGCAATCTGGTAACGGGACTTCGAAATATTTGCAAAGGCTAGGCATAAATAGGATGTGCCGATTCCAAATTGGAAGTTTTCTTTTTCTGCAAGTACAAGAGCCCGCTCTGCAAAAGCAACGGCAGTATCTGCATTTATAGTTCTCACTTCAATAGCAATGCTGTTATTGAGGTTTATTTTCTCTTTATTAGTATTTGCCGTAGCAAGTTTTTTATAAAGAGAGTCAAGCTTTTGGTTTTGAGATTGCACTGTAGAGATGCAACAGGAAATATACAGGAATAGGGTTAGCAGATATTTCATGATGCTTAGGTAATGTTTAATACATCTTTCAAAGTAAAAATGCCTTTTTTATTGTGAATATATTCCGCCGCCAAAACGGCCCCTAAAGCAAAGCCATTTCTGCTGTGTGCCGTATGAATAATTTCGATATCATCAATGGCGGAACTGTATTTTATAGCATGGGTGCCTGGCGCTGGATCTTCACGCTTGCTGATTATTAATAACTCCTGCGCATTACCAGTTTCTTCATTAACCCAATTTTCTTTTCGAGGAATTTCTTGTAGAATTTGTTCTGCCAATGTTATAGCTGTTCCGCTTGGTGCATCTTTTTTTTGTGTATGATGCACTTCAATAATGCTCACATCATAATCATCATGGCCTCTCATTAATTCCGCCAGTTTTTTATTCAACTCAAAAAATAGGTTTACACCAACACTGAAATTGCTGGCGTATAAAAGCGTTCCATTCTTTTCGGTACAAAAGTTTTCAACCTCGGTCCAATCTGACAGCCAGCCAGTGCTGCCGCTTACAATCGGAATACCGGCATCAATACATTTTAAAATATTGTCTTTGGCGCTGTGCGGTCCGGTAAATTCTATGGCTACATCGCAGTTTTGTAAATTCTCTTTTGTAAAACTTGCCATGCTATCAATGTCAATTTTTAAGTTAACATCATGACCACGCTGCAATGCAATACCTTCAATGGTTCTGCCCATTTTTCCATAACCTATTAAAGCAATTCTAAGCCCCCGAGACCCCTGAAGGGGAGTTATCGAATTTGTACTCATGTGTAAAATAATTTATGCTGACAAATATACCCGTAAATGAGAATTAATTTTTGCCGATGTTTAGTACTAGACTTATCCCGTTGGTGTTGGCCATGGGGCTGTAGCCGGCCTTTATTTGCAGACTTAAATCATCACTTACATCAAAGGTTTTAAGGTGAGCATCCACAGTTGCATCAGCCACATTCAGCCCCCAAAAAATAATAAAAAAGATTACAGAGTAATCAACGTTTTGCCTTACCTGATTGCGGAAAGTTCTGATTCTTTCAGGCTGATCTTTAACTGAAAAATAGGGCTGCGGTATTTGATAATCGTTGGATGTATCGCCGTCAATAGCGTTTAGGTATGATCTTTTAGCCTGGTTATATTGTTTTACGTTTCGGAAAAAAACGTATGTGGTAATACCGAGGGCCGCATAAACAATTGGAATTTTCCAGTATTTTTTATTAGTAGCTTGTCCCCAGCCTGGGATAACTGCCGAACGGAACATGGCAATGCGTGGATTGTAAGCTTTTGCAGTATCGTATTTTGAAAATATTCCAGTATTTTT
>JBBQPX010000394.1:0-3149 GCA_038216775.1 Chitinophagales bacterium | reverse complement strand
TTTCAGAAATAGAAACCTTTTTCTTTCTTCCTGTCCAAATTTCCCCCTTATGCCTTGTTGGAATTTCGTCGCCCAGCAATTTGCCCCACGGTTTCATTTCGGGCACACGGTCAAATATAATTTTTAGTATTGCCAAAAATGGGATTGATAGAAACATCCCAGATATACCCCAAACAGCTCCACCAAGCAACACAATCACAATAGAAAAGAAAGCATTAATTTTTACTCTTGAGGAAACCAGGAAAGGCACCAGAAAATTATTATCAATAAACTGAATTAACGTGTAAGCACCAATGATGACAAGAGGAATAACATAACCATCCTGTGTTACAGCCGCCATTAAAACAGGCAATGCAATAGCTACAATGCCACCAATATAAGGCAGCAGGTTAAGCAAGGCACCAATAACACCAAGTAATATGGCATACTCAACGCCACATATCAATAATGCAATAGAATTAAGTATGGCCACTACAATGGTTTCTAACAGTAACCCAACCATATAACTTTGAATGGCATCTTTTGTTTCGCTTAATATTTCTGAAACCTTATCAGAATTTTTTTGTGCAAAAACCTCATGAAGAAAATTTATCATCAGCGTTTTATAAAACAACAACAAAAAAATATAAATAGGTACCAGTACCAAAAAGCCAAGAATACCAAAAGCACTTCCCAGCGTTTTACCTATTAAAACCTGACTTCCCGATGCAGCGTCATTAATCATTTTCTGCTGTTTTGCAAACGAAATTTTGAAAGTGCCTGATAACCATTGCTGTATATCTTTAAAGTGTTCATTAAATTTTTGCTTTAGCTGCGGAAGGTTGTCACCAAAATGCATTACTTGCGTTGATATAAAATATATTATACCACCTACACAAATAATTGTTAATGCCAATGCTATAGATATTGAAAGCACTTTGTTTACACCTTTTCTCTGTAGTTTATTTACAAGTGGGTTTAATAGAATTGCAATAACAAATGAAAACGCAATAGGAGCCAGAATATCACTTAATGCAAACAACGCATAGCTTAAGGAAATTAAACCCAGTAAGATTACTGTGCTTTTCATGTAGAATGGATACTGCTTAAAAGCTGTCATAAATTTCGTTGTAGAAAGTTAGCAAATGATTGTAAAAAAAGCCCGTACACAATTTGTACAGGCTTTCAATTGTACTTTAAATGTACAATTTATTTCTTGAGAACAGTTATGCCTAAAATAAAGCTAACAACTACAAGTATCAGGAAAATAAAGAAAATTGTTTTAGCTATAGACACTGCACCGGCTGCTATTCCACCAAAGCCAAATATGGCTGCAATTATTGCGATAACTAAAAAGGTTACTGTCCATTTCAACATAAAATAAGTTTTAAAGGTTTAAATAAATGTGGTGGTATTTAAAATAATCATCAACTTTTTGCTGATATAAAATAATGAATTCAAACTGCCTGCCAATTATAATTTATACGGGATATTGCCAGGTATATTGGTTGTATTTGCAGATAATATTTGCTCTTTGTAGAGCAAATTTCCCATTTGGGGGAAAACTTTAACAGTACATAAAGTTGCGGTTTTGAACGGGGCTTTTATTAACCAAAAAACACCCCTAAAAATCATTTTCCTATCATAAGGGTATAAGATTGTAGCGCATACTATACCTTATTCGACAAAAAAAAACCTTCAAAGTTGAAGGTTTTTCAAAAAAGGATACCGTTGGGTTTTGTATGCATTTGCATACGTGCTTTTCATTGGGATAATTAGTTTCTCTTAGGATGGTGGATTTTTTAACAATGTAAAGTTGCATTGATTAAAAGAGAGAATTTGTAATAACCTTAATGCATATTTTGTAGAATTTTTACTAATCACGAAAATCTGCTTTTCATTCGAAATTGTTTAGTAAAGCACTGATTTAATAGACTGTATTAATCAACTTGGTAAATGAGATTAAATTTATTCAAGAGGTTTAACGTTCAATATTTCCATATCAAAAATAAGAATATCTCCAGCCTTTATTAATTCGCCAACACCGATATTACCATAAGCTAAAGCAGACGGAATAAAAATAACCGCTTTGGTACCTTTTTTAAAATGCAACAGCGCATCTGACCAGCCGGTGATAATACTTGTAAGTTCGTTGGTATTCACTTCCAAAGGAACTACATGATTAAAGGATGATTTAGTGTTTGAATCGAATACTTTGCTCGAGCCCATTGCACGTCCTGTATAATTAACTGTCACCAGTTTGTTATTGTCAATTTGTTCTCCAGAGCCGGGCTTTATTATTGAAATGTAAGTACCCCATGTAGTTTTAAAAGCATGTAGTTTATTCTTAAGCAAATAGGCTTCTATGCTTCTTCCATCAGCCGATATTTCTGCTTTATGTTTTTCAATTTCAATTTCAATAACAGCTATTTGCCCGGCATATATTTTGGGCCTAGCTAAAAATGCTGCACTTTTTTTTGCTTTGTCAGCCTCGGTTGGCGTAGTAAATATTTTTATAAGTTTTAAATAAGTATAGAAAAATCCTCCACTTTTTACAAACGCTGGCTTTATTTTATCTGGCGTATTGAAAACAGTATCTACTGGCACACGTAAAATTGTACTATCGCCTGTTTTTAATTGGCTTATTATGCGGTAGTAATCAATGGGCATATTTGCAGAATCAAATTGTATAAAATACGGAACGGACATCTGGGTGTCACTTAACACTGTGTCAATAACGTTGCTGTAAATTTGTTTTAGCTCACACTCAAAAAAGTTTCCGTACTGCAGGTACTCTCCACCAGCAGATTTAATAATATAAAATTCAACATTGCCGTACTTCAGCCATTGAATTGAATCATTTGCTGGCTTTTGGCCTTTGGAAAAAGAAGAAATTAAACAGGATATAAATAGTATAGTTAAAGTTTTCATCACCGGTTAAATAGTTTTTTTTGCAGAGATTATTATGACTTAATAATGCTACTCTTCAAAATTAACTGGTTTTTCGGTTTTGCGTGCTTCTAGTTATTTTAGGTTTTGGGTAGAAGCTGTTTACTATTTTTTAAAAAAACTATTGGTGCGTTTAGCCAGTTCGCATTTTGTACGCAATCATTTAATAGCCTGATGCTGCACTTTTGTGGAAACCGCAGCGTAAACAAAGGCACCCATAC
>JBBQPX010000393.1:0-3207 GCA_038216775.1 Chitinophagales bacterium | reverse complement strand
TGGTAACATCCTGTGCTATCATGTAATCAGGGAGAAAAAATCCAATAATAAATAAGCAAAGTGTAAAAATTTTTTTCATTTTGGTTGATTTAAATTATAAACTTGAAGTAAAAATATTTTACAAATTAGAATTTTAATTTAATATAAGCAATGGGTTTAATACTTAATTTACTGCTTAGTAAAAACACTGTTAATTGGTATGATTGTAAGTATTAAAGCCTATAAAATCAGCAACTTATCAGAGATATCCTTCGGCGCCCCTTCTTAAAAATAAAATTCAACCACCTTAATTATTGTTAGATATTTGCAAAACATGACTAAACGGATTTTAACACTGCTTAAAAAAGATGTGCTGCTGGAGTTAAGGCAAAAGCATACCTTTTATGGTATTCTGCTTTACGTTGCTTCTACTATTTATGTGCTTTATCTATCAATAGATAAGCCTGATGCTAATGTTTGGAATGGTTTATTTTGGGTTATACAGCTGTTTGTTTGCGTAAATGCTGTTGCTAAAAGTTTTTTGCAGGAAAGCCGTGGGCGTATGCTTTATTTTTATTCCATAACTTCTCCTGTTGAATTTATAATAGCAAAAACGCTGTATAATTTAATGTTGATGGTTTTAATGAGTCTGTTAAGTTTATTGCTCTTTGTAATTTTTTTAGATAACCCAATAGATGACGCTTTTCGGTTTATTGGGATAGTAGTTTTAGGTGGTGCCAGCATTAGCATTGTATTTACTTTAATGAGTGCCATTGCAGCAAAAGCCCAGCAGAATGCTGCCTTGGTAGCAATTTTGGGCTTTCCGGTAATATTGCCACAGCTGTTATTAATTATGCGCTTAAGCAAGGCTGCTTTTGCAGAGGTATTTAGAGAAGGAGCCATTTTGCAGCTGGTTGGCCAAATAGCGGGGCTCGATGTTTTGGTAATAGCATTAGCTATTATTTTGTTTCCTTACTTATGGAAAGACTAATCTTGTAAAAAAAGATATTTTTTCAATTCTTTGTAACTGTTTACCCTAACTTTGTCGCACTTATTAAACTTCTTTTTTTTGAGGAAAAACTGGTGGAAAATATTATCCTTTCTTTTGTTGATTTACACCGTTGTGGGTGGTTTTTTGATGGACGTTCCTCATTTGTTTATTTTAAATGAAACAATACGTAATCTGTATTTCCATGTATGCATGTGGTTTGGTATGATGATTTTGTTTGGCACCAGCTTCGTTTACAGTATTAAATACCTGCGGGGATTTAGCCTGCGAAACGACATTTTTGCCCATCAATTCGCCTCAGTAGGCTCATTTTTTGGTATACTCGGATACGCAACAGGAACAATATGGGCTAATTATACCTGGGTTACCGATCAAAGCCAATCTTTAGGTAATATTTTAAAAGAACCAAAATTGATTGGAGCTGCCATAGCGCTGTTAATTTATGGTGCTTATTTTGTTTTACGAGGTTCTTTTACAGATATGGATAAAAAGGCAAGGGTAAGTGCGGTATATAATATTTTTGCATTTGCTATGCTTTTTCCAAGTATTTGGATAATACCGCGTTTGGTAGGAAGTCTTCATCCCGGCGCACCCGGCAGCGATAGTGGCAACCCGGCGCTTAATTTTAAAGATATTGACAGCCGCTTGAGAATGGTTTTTTACCCTGCTGTTATTGGATGGACATTATTGGGCGTTTGGATTACAACGCTTAAAATAAGATTACAATTAATTAAAGATAAATCGCTTTATCATGAAGAAAATAGTAAGTAAGTTGCTGTTGATTTTCGTTGCTTTGTTGTGCCATACTATTTTGTTTGCGCAGGATGCAAAGCCAGAAATGGCTGATATAATGAGAAGCAATGGCAAAATTTATGTGGTAGTTACAGTTTGTCTTACTATCTTAATTGGATTATTCATTTACGTATTTTTATTAGATAGAAAAATAAGCCGATTAGAGAAAGGCAGAGATTAATAATGCATAAAGAAATTATTAGTTTTGGGTTTTTAATTCCGTGGTCAGTAGATTAATAAGAGTACGAAAGTAATAAAGCTCCCAACACAAAACTCAAAACGCATAAACATAAAGATTTCATTTAACGATTGCTAAATAATAAAACCAATTTTATGAGTGCTCAACAAGAATATACTTTTTTCGAAAACGTAGAAAGAAGTTTTGACAAAGCAGCAAAATTTACCAAATGGGATTTGGGAATTCTGGCGCAGATTAAGGCGTGTAACAGCGTTTACCGTATGCGATTTCCTATTAAAAGAGATGATGGTACCATCGAAGTTATTGAAGCTTACCGTGTTCAACACAGTCATCACAAATCACCCTGCAAAGGTGGTATCCGCTTTAGCGAAGAAGTTAACCAGGATGAAGTGATGGCCTTAGCAAGTTTAATGACTTACAAATGCGCCATTGTAAATGTGCCTTTTGGTGGTGGCAAAGGTGGTATTAAAATTAACCCACGTAAGTACAGCGAGTACGAACTGGAAAAAATTACCCGTCGTTACACATCAGAATTAGTTAAGAAAAATTTTATTGGTCCTGGTATAGATGTTCCTGCACCTGATTACGGCACCGGCGAAAGGGAAATGGCCTGGATAGTTGATACTTATGCATCTTTAAGACCCGGAGAAATTGATGCTGCGGGTTGTGTAACCGGAAAACCGGTAACACAAGGCGGCGTACGTGGCAGAAAAGAAGCTACAGGCCTTGGTGTATTTTTTGGCATACGTGAAGTATGTAACATGAAAGACCAGATGGATAAGCTGGGTTTAACAACCGGTGTTGAAGGGAAAACCGTGGTGGTACAAGGTTTAGGAAATGTTGGTTACCATACGGCTCAATTTTTCCGTCAGCATGGTTCAAAAGTAATTGCGTTAGCAGAATATGAAGGAGCGATTTATAACGCCGATGGCTTAAACGAATTGGAAGTATTTTTGCACCGCAAGAACACTGGTTCAATTTTAAATTTCCCAGGTGCTACAAACCTTGCTATTACAACTGACGCGTTAGAACTTGAGTGCGATATATTAATACCTGCAGCATTAGAGAATGTGATTAATATTGGCAATGCTGCCAGAGTAAAAGCAAAAATAGTTGGTGAAGCTGCAAACGGTCCATGTACACCAGAAGCCGATGAAATATTTTTACAAAATGGAATACTCTGTGTACCGGATATGTATTTAAATGCAGGTGGTGTAACCGTTAGTTA
>JBBQPX010000392.1:0-3226 GCA_038216775.1 Chitinophagales bacterium | reverse complement strand
CCTTGGTTTAATTCCTAACTCCTGTAATTTTCTAACGACACCACGAAGAGTCATACCATTATTACCTATCATAGAAAAAATCATTTTAACAACTCTGGCTTCATTTTCATTAATTTTATAATACCCATGTTCATTTTCATTTTTCTTAATATAATCATACCCATAAAGTGGTTCACTAACTAAAAGATGCCCTTCTTTAACTTTTCTTAATTTACCCAACCTAAATCTCTCTTTTATTTTCATTCTTTCGTACTCAGTAAAAACACCTCTCATTTTATACATAATTACATCTTCGTCATTCTTAGGAGGTGGTACTGTCACAAAAAGAATATCAATTCCTAATTCTTTTAATTCTTCTATAACTACTTCTTGCCAAGCACTTCTTCTCGCTAGTCTATCTGGATCGTATATTAATACTGCTTCCCAGTTTTTCTTTTTTGCATCAATACGCAATTGATCAAGTTCTGGCCTCATTAATGTATCTCCACTCCATCCTTCATCAAGATATCTTTTAACTATTGTGTACCCTTTATTTTTAGCTAATTCTTCTATGGAATTAATCTGGTTGATAATAGTTTGTTCGTCTTCCTGTTTAGAAGTTGAGACTCTCGCGTATAATACAACTAATTTTATTGTTTGATTCATATTTATTTTGTTAAATTATTAATTCTAAAAACTTCATCAAATAGAATATCGAATGCCTTATTCAATTTTTCAGAAGACTCTATATACTCATAACTCAAAGAGGGACAACGACTAGACTTTTTGTTGCTACACAAAAGATCTCGTTGCCCCTCTTTAGGTTCAAATTTTTTATTATCTATTAATCTTTTGTGTAGCTTATTCATAATAGCACTTTTAATTATCTTTTGGAATCTTACTTAAAACTTTCTTATTTTTCTTATCTAATTTCTCTATATGTTTCTTTAAAATATTTATGGCTCCATCAGATCTTGTTTGATATTGTCCATACTTCTTCATAAGCCTATAAAACTTCTTGGTATATTTATTACGATAAATTGTTCTATCAATTTCTTCTGCTATCTCACGTACTTCTCTTGAACTAATTAATTTTCCAATAGCTTTATTCATTCCACTAATCTTTTGACTTGAATAAGTAAGGTTATGGCAGTTTCTACAGCCTAGCAAGGCACCTACCATATAAAGCACTCCAACTCTTCTGTAACAATGCACACCATTTACACTTAATGGACAAATAAACCAAAATCTATGACCACCAAAATGACAAGGTGTGGTTACTACTTGGACTTTATAATCAAGTTCCTCAGATAAGGTTGTGTTCGTATAGTAAAATCTTACAAAAGAAGCTTCCTTCCAAATTTCAATCTGACAACCCACGCTCCCCATACTTCCATTAATACCCCAAGATATATTTTTAGTTTTACGAAATATGTCTTTAGCTCCTTTAAGTAGCCACCATACTTTTATATTTACAAACCAATCTGCTTCTTGCTTACTCATATAAGTGCCGAAATCAATAAAGATTAGAAGTTGTCTAAGCTTGTATTTGATTCATTTTCTAATAAATTATCGACCCCACACTCGTTATCACTATTGTTTTTAAGTTGCTCTGGTTTATAAATATTGCTAAGAAAAATTAACATTCTACGTTTGTCGTTTATGTCTGGTTCTTGATATACAAGCCCTGATGTTTCAAGCACTGGAATAACCTGTTGTCTTAACTGTTGATTATCTAACATACGTCCATACACCTTATAGTGCTTATCTAGAATGTCTTGGCGTGTTATACCGTTCTTGGGAGTCTCTTCTAATATCTGAGACTTAAAATCATTTTTCTCTTTATAGGCAGGCACAATAATTTGTAGATAAATATCATAAATAAATGGAGGTAAATTAAGTTCTTGGCACACTGAAATACTATTCCAAAGTTTAAATGCTTGTTCTATATCATCTTCATTTGCAGTAATAGTGGCCCCGTCACGTTTACGCCACCACAAATTACATAAGGCGAAAGCTTTAACTATTGAGAGTAATCTTTTAATATCTCTTTGATGTCGTGGTTGTAGTTTTTTGCCTTCTGTAAGAAAACGACTGGCAATAGCATCTTCGTTTGATATTTTAATGTCTTCAATATGTTCTTGCTTGATTGCTTGTATGCGAAGTTTAAGTAATTTTCTTTCAGGATTACTTTCAAGCTCCTCCTTGTATTTTTCACTATCTACTTCCTTATGAATTGTATTTGAAATACCTGCTCTTATTTTTTCTTGATTAACTTCAGGCGAAAGTAAAATAAAACGTGTTTGTTCTTGTGCATCCATCCGAAGTCCTGCTGTACAAAAAATAACAGAGGGATAACCTTTAAGTGCAACTGTTTTTGTACGATTACCACCTTTCTGGTTTTTATCAGTAATTTTTGAATACATTATCTTTTCATCATGCGATAGAAAAGAACGAATTCCTTCTAACAGACCAGTATGTGGGGCATCTGTAAAGATAAGTATTTTACGTGATAGATCCACCCTAATTTCATTTTTCTCTTTATCGTATTTACCTTGTTCGTGGAAAAAAGCTGTCTTAGAACAATTACCAAGTTTAATTAAATCGTCTTCTGGAAATAAATTTGATACTTCAAGAGCAATATAACTCTTACCAGTACTAGAAGGACTGTTGAAAGAAATATTAAATTGAGTATCTTCTGTGTATGCAGATAATTGGCATAAAAAAGTAATAATCTTATTTTCATAATCATCTTTAATCGTCAAGTCTAAAACATTAGCCAAGTCCTCTGGAGTAATTGGTTCAAATTGAGATTGGTCAATTCTTTCTGGATATTCTTTACTATATTTAGAAAACAAATCATTTATCGGGTATTTTATTTTAGTTAGATAATCTGTTATATCTCCACCATCACCAACCTCCTCTGGAAGATTTGTGTGATGAATATTTCTCATTTCATTCTTTTCCAGCATTTTAAGAACTCTTATGGAGCCCTTCTTTCCCGCTTCATCATTATCAAAACAAACATAAATATCTTTGGATTTTTTTAAGTCTTCATCTATCCAATCTTCTTTAAACGTTCCTGCTCCGTGAGTAGAAGAAAGAGCATAATATCCTTCTGAAATCAGTGCTAGAGCGTCTAGTTCTCCTTCACAGAGTATTTGTTTCTCTGTGGTTCCAGCATATAGACCATATAGCTGTGCTTCTACTCCTTTAGGATATGTTATCTTATTGTTGCCGTCTTCTG
>JBBQPX010000391.1:0-3249 GCA_038216775.1 Chitinophagales bacterium | reverse complement strand
TTGTTCCTTGGGGCGATTCAATACATTTATTTGATAGAGATATTTCGTTACAAATTGCAGATGTAAACGTAGGTATTTTATATGTTTTTGCAGTTGTAAGTATGGGCGTTTATGGAATTATGATCGGTAGCTGGGCGAGTAACAATAAATTTGCTTTGCTTGGTGGTTTAAGGGCTGCATCACAAATTATAAGTTACGAACTGGCAATGGGTATTTCTTTAATTGCCTTGCTGATGGTAACCGGTACATTGAGCCTTAAGGAAATGGTTGTTCAGCAACAAACCGGTTTATGGAATATTGCTTATCAGCCTTTAGGTTTTTTAATATTTCTTATTTGCGCTTTTGCGGAATGTAACCGTACTCCGTTTGATTTGCCGGAAGCCGAAAGTGAACTTATTGGCGGTTATCACACAGAGTATTCTTCTATGAAATTGGGATTCTATCTTTTTTCGGAGTACATTAATATGTTTATTAGCAGCGTTATTATGGCTACCTTGTTTTTTGGTGGGTACGATATTCCTTTTGTAAACGAAGCATTGTATAATCAAAACCTGATGGCGGTACTAGGCATATTAATGCTGATGGCAAAAGTGGTAGCATTTATATTTTTGTTTATGTGGGTTCGGTGGACAATTCCAAGATTCAGATATGACCAATTAATGAATCTTGGCTGGAGAATTTTGCTCCCGCTGGCATTGGTAAATATGCTGATAACAGGAGCATTGGTTTTGTTGAAACAAAATAATTGGCATTTTTAATTTTTAAAATATAAATCCTCCTTTAGGGGATAGGAATAAATATGCAAGCATTAACAAACAGAGTAAAACAAGTAGATCGCCGGAAGATGAGTTTTCTGGAGAGGCTTTACTTGGTTGCTATTTTTAAAGGCATGATGATTACTTTCAGTCACATATTTAAAAAGGTGCCTACCATCAGGTATCCAGAGAAAACACGACCGTTCAGTCCTGTTTTTCGTGGATTACAAATCTTAAATAGAGATGAAGAAGGACGTGAAAACTGCACAGCCTGTGGATTGTGTGCAGTTGCCTGCCCCGCAGAAGCCATAACTATGGAAGCGGCAGAAAGGCTGCCTGGCGAAGAGCATTTGTATCGGGAAGAAAAATATGCAGCAAAATACGAGATAAATATGCTGCGTTGTATTTTTTGTGGTTTGTGCGAAGAGGCTTGCCCGAAAGATGCCATTTATTTAAGCGAAACATTTGCGCCGGCAGATTATCAGCGTAAGCAATTTATCTATAAAAAAGAAGATCTAATAATACCGCACCCGATTAATCAACCTGAAGAATATAAAAAAGCATTGGGTAACAGGGCAAAAAAAGAAACTATTAATTAACAACTTAAACTACCCTTTCTGCCGGTTGGCGGAGAGATGGACGGGGCTTATGAGTATTACAGAAATATTATTTTGGGTTTTATCTGCATTGGCATTGTTCAGTGCAATAATGGTTGTTGCCAGCAAAAATCCGGTGCACAGCATTCTATTTCTTATTGTAGTTTTCTTTACCATTTCTGGTCATTATATTTTACTAAACGCACAATTTTTAGCTATTGTAAATATTATCGTTTACGCAGGTGCTATAATGGTGTTGTTTTTATTTGTGGTAATGCTGATGAATTTAAATGCAGAATCAGAACCTAAAAAGCACAGACTTTTACAGTTTGCCGGATTAATTTCCGGAGGATGTTTGTTCCTTGTAATTATATCGGCTGTATCAGATACTACACAGGCAGGTAACCTTGTAAAAATGGGTGCTGGTAATGAAGGTTTAATAAAAAACCTGGGAATGGTTTTGTTTAAAAATTATGTACTGCCATTTGAAATAAGCAGTGTATTGTTTTTAAGTGCGATGATTGGAGCAGTGGTGATTGGTAAAAGAGAAAAATAAATAGTTGTTACAAGAATTAAATCGAATTACACGGATTAAAAAATTAGTCTAATTCGTGAAATTCGAATAATCAGTGAAACTTAGAATATGGAAATTAAATGGTACATAGGTTTGGCAGTTGCGCTGTTCTGTACAGGAATAGTTGGTGTGTTAACACGCCGCAACTCCATCATTATTTTTATGTGCATTGAGTTAATGCTTAACTCTGTGAATCTGTTGCTGGTTGCATTTTCAAAAATGCACGCTGCATCGCCCATTGCACAATCTTTACCAAATGTGGTGAGTGATGCACAAATTTTTGTATTTTTTATTATGGTAGTAGCTGCTGCAGAAGTAAGTGTGGGATTAGCTATTATTGTTATGTTATATAGAAATACACATTCGGTGGATGTGAATTTTCTGAATAGGCTTAAAAATTAAAAAAGCTCCCATTCCGCCCTTAGGCGGAGAGAAAGGCAAGAGTATAATATTGTAAACAAATTTTAAAACAAAATTTCCCCCTTTAGGGGATAGGGGCATGAATAACGTACTACAAATGGTTTGGCTGATACCTTTACTGCCTTTGCTGGGCTTTATTATTAACGGATTGTTCCGCAAGCAGGTTTCAAAAACAATGGCAGGTGTTATTGGAAGCGGAACTGTGTTCATGGCATTCCTTATCAGCGTTTATGTGTTCTTCAATGTTAAAAGCGGCAACACGCACGTTGCACATTATTTCGATTTTATAAATATTAATGCACTAAAAATCGGCTTCGATTTTCAGATTGACCAACTCTCTTCTATCTTCTTATTAATAATTACCGGCGTAGGTTTTTTAATACACGTTTATTCAACGGCTTACATGCACGAGGAAGAATCAAAAGATTACGCTAAGTATTTTGCTTATCTCAATCTTTTTGTGTTCTCCATGTTGTTACTTGTTATGGGCGGCAACTTTGTAATTATGTTTATGGGTTGGGAAGGTGTGGGGCTTTGTTCTTATTTACTTATCGGTTTCTGGTTTAAAAATACAAGCTACAATATTGCTGCAAAAAAGGCCTTCGTTATGAACCGCATTGGCGACCTTGGCTTTTTACTGGCTGTATTTTGGTTGATTTCTAAGGTTGGTTCTGTTGATTATCACCAAGTTTTTGAAATTGTCTCAAATCCAAAGACAAATCCACTTACCACTTTTGATATCACAGGTATCACCATGCTTTTGTTTGTTGGTGCAATGGGTAAGAGTGCACAAATTCCTTTGTATACCTGGTTGCCAGATGCAATGGCTGGTCCAACGCCTGTTAGTGCTTTGATACATGCTGCCACCATGGTTACCGCTGGTATCTATATGATTGCCCGTAGC
>JBBQPX010000390.1:0-3259 GCA_038216775.1 Chitinophagales bacterium | reverse complement strand
ATGTAAGGCAAAATTAATAAACAGAAAACTCCTGCAATAATAATAATGCCCGTAGCAACTCCCCAAATCATAAAACCCAAAGCCTTACCAAGTGGTGCTGCAATGCCATAAATAAGCAAAGTTTGCATTACAAATAATGGGAAAGAACCTATACCACCGGGCGTTAGAATCATGGCTAACGAAGATAGCGCTAACACAGAACAGGCAGCTTTCATATCTAAATGAGCTGTACCATTCATTGCCCTGAAACCGATATAAACCTGTAGCAGGTAAAGCCCCCAAATAAAGAAAGTCTGCATTAAAAACTGACGCTTTTTTTTCAACTCTTTTATCGCAGTAAATCCGGCACCAATCCCTTTTAAAAATTGATTGATTTTGTATATTATTTTATTATGAGGATATTTTTTAAACAATAATTTAATAATAATAATAACCAAAACGATGAGCAACACCGAAGCTCCCATTTTTATCCAAAGCGCATTAGCATCTCCATTACTGAAGTTTACAAATTGATTTTTTACAAAATTGCCAATTACATCAATTTGTATTAAAACTGTTATGCCGATAAAAGCTATAAAACATATCAAATCGAAAGTACGCTCCACTATTATTGTACCTACCAACTTACCTACATTCAATTTTTCGTATTTGGCAAGAAATGTGCATTTTAAAACTTCTCCAAGTCGTGGAATGGCAGAATTGGCTAAATAACCAACCATTATAACCGAAAACACATTTTTAAGTTTGGGGTGATAATCGAGTGGTTCCATTAAATATTTCCACCTGATGGCACGGCAGAGATGGCTAAGCAATGCCATAATAACAATGGGTATAATAAGCCAATAGTTTGCATGCCTGAATGCATTGGTAAATTCATGCCTTTCAACATCAGTCATATCTTTTAGTTGCCACCATACTAAAAATATGCCTGCTCCTAAAAAAATGATGTATTGTAATATGGATATTAACCGCTTGGGCATTAATTATTTAGTTTGACTTGTAAAATAGTAAATTCAAACAACTAAATAACAATATGATGCAATCAAAAATTTATTAATTATGCTTTGTCATTAGCCAACTTTACAAAAGCATATTATCTATCAAGCGTACATCACCTAAAAAAGCAGCAGCAACAGCAACAGTCTTAATGTTCCCATCCCAGGTATTGATAATTTCTAGATTATCCGCATTTGCAATTTCAATATAATCTACTTTAAAACCTGCATTCGTTAAATCACCAACTGCTTTTGCTTTTAATAATTTTAAGCTACCCGGTGTTATATTAGTTTTAATGTAACATAAAGCCCGAAATATCGCCAAAGCCTGTTTTCTTTCCTGTTCGGATAAGCGAACATTTCTGCTGCTCATAGCAAGGCCGTCATTTTCCCTAAGGGTCGGGCATATGCTTATTTCAATATTAATATGCTCTAATTCAATTAATCTCTTAATAACCATGCATTGCTGGTAATCTTTCTGGCCAAGAAATAAACGATGCGCCTCAATAATATTTAGTAATCGATGCACTACCATGCACACTCCCTGAAAGTGCCCGGGGCGGTATTTACCCTCAAGTACCGTTTCAAGGTAACCAAGGTTGTATTTTTCTTCATTTATTATCCCTTGGGGATATATTTCAGAAACAGGAGGCAGAAATAAAACATGACAACCGGCTTTTTCCAGTATATCGATATCCTGCTCAATGGTAGTTGGGTAATTATTAAAGTCCTTTACGTCGTTAAACTGCGCCGGATTTACAAAAATGCTGCAAACGGTTACGTCAGACACCTTTTTTGAAGTATTGATAAGCGAAATATGGCCGGCATGTAAAGCACCCATAGTGGGCACAAAACCAATGGTTTTTCCTGTTTGCTTTAACTGCAGCAGGTAATTTGTAATATCCGCCGCTTTTTTAAATAGTATCATGTTAATATCAGTTATACTTCAGATGACCGTCAAATCTATATATCCCAAAAAAATAACGTACTTTTGCACTCCGTTTAAAAATATTGTGCAACAAACTACGTGTAAATGAGTACAAAGAAAAGAATTTTATTTATTGCAAATGAAATGTCGCCTTATCTGGAACTTACAGATTTTGCGGAAATTGTGAATAAGCTTGCGGTAAAATCAAATGATAGCGGAATGGAAGTGAGGTGTATTATGCCAAGGTTTGGTGTAATTAACGAGAGAAGGCATCGTTTACACGAGGTGGTTCGCTTATCTGGTATAAATGTAACTATTGATAATGATGATTATCCACTGATAATTAAAGTTGCATCACTGCCTAATGCAAGATTGCAGATTTACTTTTTAGATAATGATGATTATTTTAAAAGAAAATCAATTTTTACTGATGAAAAAGAGAATTGGTTTGATGATAATGGATTAAGAACAGTGCTGTTTTGTAAAGGCGCATTGGAAACAGTAAAAAAATTCGGCTGGCCGCCGGATATCATCCATTGCAGCGGTTGGATGACGGGCCTGATACCCATGTTTATTAAAAACGCTTACAAAAAAGAACCTGTTTTCAGCAATAGCAAAATTGTATATACAATTGGCCAAACAACCTTTAAGGATAAGCTGGAAAAAGATTTTCTTAAAATGGCAACTATTAATGACCATGTAACCAAAAAAGAGCTAGAACCTTTTAAGGACATTAACAATTATGCCATGTTTAATGGTGGCGCTACTTTCGCCGATGCTATTACCTTTGGAGCTGAAAAAATTGATAAAAAACTGGTAGATCAGTTTTCGAAAGTAAAAGGTAAAAAGATTTTAAAATACGATGCCGAAAGCGATTTAACAGACTATTTGCAATTGTATGCCGACCTTGCGAAGTAGAAAATCTAACAGCATTTCATAAAATTATTATTGTGCAACAACGTCTTTTACCGATAGTTACAACAGCTATTATTATTTTTACCCTATTTGCCTGGAGCTGTACCAAATTAGATACTACCGATTTAGGTAGCGATCTTTTGCCCGCAGTTGATAATATAAATACCTTTGATACGGTACTCGATGTAACCTCTACACAAGGCTTTTTTAGCGACTCGCAGTACATTGGAAAGTATGACGATTATGCCGTAGGTTCAATAAGTAATGATCCGTTGTTCGGCTTAACCAAGGCTAACATTTATATGCAGTTAAAGCCTACTTTTTACCCTTACTTTTTTGGTAGTGCAGGCGATACCATAAACACACCTGACGTAGGTTTGGATTCAGTTGTATTGTGTCTTAAATACAAAGGTTTTTGGGG
>JBBQPX010000389.1:0-3292 GCA_038216775.1 Chitinophagales bacterium | reverse complement strand
TGCCACGAATGGCATTACTTAGCACTAATAATTCGTGTTCATTCGTGCCATTCGTGGCAAACAATTTTCACAGCGAAGCTGAAAAAAATCTTATTGTCATTAGTAAAGAAATTAAAACATTTTTATTAGGATTTCATGCTGATTGTATTTATTCATTATCATAGTCAAAAACTATTCCAAACCTGTTTCGTAATGCTGTTCTGGTATTTCTACATCTAAAAACCCTTTACGAATAAGCCTTTCCTTAAAATCCAGTTGCACTTTATATTCTCCATGTACCAAAAATAATTTTTTAACCTCTCTCGGGTTCTGGCAGGCAAGAAACTGGCAAAGGTCTTCATAATCGCCATGAGCACTCATACTCCTGATAGAGCCAATTTCAGCATTAACTTCATGCGATGTACCAAAAATTCCAACTTCTTTCTTCCCTGTTAACAATCTGCCGCCCAGCGAATGAGGTTCGCAATAGCCACTAAATAAAATGGTATTGCGACTATTCTCAATATTATTACTGATGTGGTGCTTAACCCTGCCTGCATCGCCCATGCCACTTGCAGAAATAATAACGAAAGGCCCATCTTTAAAATTCAGCATTTTAGATTCTTCTACTGATTTAATAAATTTTAAACCTTCAAAACCAAATGGATCCTGATCAACTGCCAGAACCTTTTGAATAGTTTTATTAAAATACTGCGGATAACTTTTTATAATTTCTGTTGCCTTAACGCTAAGCGGACTATCAACAAAATATTCCAGACTGGGTAATCTTCTTTCCAGCTCCAGTTGGTTAAGTGCATACAAGATTTCCTGTGTACGCCCAACGCTGAATGCCGCAATAATCAATTTACCCTTCTTTTGTACGCATGCTTTTTCTATCCACTGCAAAATCTGATCAGGCGTTGTTGTTACGTTATCATGCAGGCTGTTTCCATAAGTTGATTCTAATAAAATATAATCAGCTTGGTCAAATTCAGCAGGCGACCTAAGTATTACATCCCTGTATCTGCCTACATCTCCGCTAAAACTTATACGTGTTGTTTTACCATCTTCCTTTACTTTTAAATGAACTGATGCACTACCAATTATATGGCCTGCATCTTTATACAGCACGTCCACATTTTCATCAATGGTAAACCATTTATCATATTCTACTTCTACAAAATGGTCTATAGAATTCATCGCATCGTCCGTATTGTAAAGCGGTTGCAGATAAGGTAATCCTTCCTGTGCCCTTCGCTTATTTTCGTACTTCACATCATCTTCCTGTATGCCGGCTGAATCTTCAAGCATTAACGCACTTAAAGTTTTTGTTGCTGGTGTGCAAAATATTTTTCCATCAAATCCATCTTTAACCAATTTTGGTATAAGGCCACAATGGTCAATATGCGCATGAGACAAAATAAGGTGAGTTACTTCGCCTGGCTCAAAACCAAAACTGCGGTTTAGTACTTCGGTATCTCTGCCCATGCCTTGAAACATGCCACAATCCAGCAAATACTTTTTGCCATTTTTTAAAGTAAGCAAATGTTTGCTACCTGTTACTGTACGGGCTGCGCCGTGAAATGCTATTTTCATACCCCTACCTCCCTAAAGGAGGAACCTCAACTCAATGTACTCTGCTGCATAACGAAGAGTTTTATTGAATCAAGTTTTGAATTCTATTTTTAATGATTTCTATGCAAATCAAAAACCTGTTTTTATAATTATTCTATTGCCCTCAAGTTCCCCCGGAATTTATCCCGATTTTTATCGGGAGGGGGCGGAGGGGGTAGCCAACCAAGCCATCATCCCCATACCAATCTCAATCGCATTTTCATCAATATTAAATGTTGGTGTGTGTACACCGCTTGTTATTCCTTTTGCTTTATTACCTGCACCCAACCTAAAAAAACAGGCTGGCACCTGGTGAGAATAATAGGCAAAATCTTCTGCGCCCATTCTTAATTCTGTTTCTTCCACATTTTCTGCGCCAAGATATTCTTCTGCTTTTTTCCACGATTCGTTTCCCAGCTCTTCGTTATTTAATACAAAAGGATAGCCTACATCAATATGTATCGTTGCTTCTGCACCCATGGCAGCAACCAACTCAATGGTTTGCTTTGTTATCAGCTCATGCGCTTTAAAACGCCACTCTTCGTTCATTGCCCTAAAAGTACCCATCAGCTTAACTTCCGAAGGAATAACATTTGTTGTATTACCGCCTTGGAAAGAAGTTATTGATAAAACGGAAGGATTAAACGGACTGTTATTTCTGCTGATAATCTGCTGTAGACTTACAATTAAATGCGATGCAATTAAAATTGTATCGGCTGTAAATTGTGGTGCAGCAGCATGGCCTCCTTTGCTTTTTATGCTGATGTATAATTCATCGGCACTTGCCATAACCATACCGTTTCTAAAACTCAAAGTGCCAACTTCTATTCCGGGATGAACATGCAGGGCGAATATTTTTTCCGGTCTTGGATTTTCCAAAACACCTTCTTTAATTAACAAACTTGCACCGCCCGGATTCTTTTCTTCACCCGGTTGAAAAATCAATTTCACCGTTCCCTCCCACTCATCTTTCAGTTCATTCAAAATTTTTGCTGCACCAAGCAAACAGGTGGTATGTACATCATGTCCGCAGGCATGCATAACACCTTCGTTTTTCGATTTATAATCAACGTCATTTTCTTCAATAATAGGCAATGCGTCCATATCACCACGCAGAGCTGTAATTTGTTTACCAGGGTTTTTGCCTTTTATTAAACCAACAACACCTGTGGTAGCTTTTACTTCAAACGGAATTCCAAATTCAGTTAATTTTTGCTGTATAAATTTTGACGTTTCAAACTCCTTGTAGCTTAATTCGGGATTGGCATGAAGATGTCTTCGTATGTTTATAAACTCATCGGCATATTTTTTTGCCAATTGTTGTATTTGCTCTTTCATCATTATTTAAAAATATACCTAAGGTACCAAAATAAAAAAAGAGTTTCTACAATAGAAACTCTTTTAATTTATTTTTTGTCATTATCATCTTTTTTCATCTTTTCAGGTTTTAGCTCAATGGTATCTGGCACAATATAAACGCCGCCAGTAACCACTCCGCCTCTTATTATCTGATTTTTTACTTTTTCAGCATCTCCTTTATCTTCAAAATCGCCAAACTTCATTTTAATAAATTGAGCCTGGTAACTCATAATCACTTTTTCATCTGGAAAATTCTGCAAAAGATAAGTACGTACTCTCATAGCATAATCTCTGTCGTTTGTTTTTAAAACAAACAACCTGTATCCTTTGCCATACCTGG
>JBBQPX010000388.1:0-3316 GCA_038216775.1 Chitinophagales bacterium | reverse complement strand
ATCGAACAAAAAACCCGTTTGTTACTCGCTAAAATGGATAAGGGCGAAATTGACATTACGCACGATTTTTACCTCAAAAAATTTCAGTTGCAAAATCCTGTTTTGCCTTTTGATTATATTTTGTTTGATGAAGGTCAGGATGCTTCTGCCGCTATGCTGGATATTTTTTTAAAACAGCCTGCAATAAAAGTTATTGTGGGCGATACGCACCAACAGATTTATAGTTGGCGTTTTGCAGTTAAATCGTTAGAGAAAACAAATTTTACAACTTTTAATTTAAGTCACAGATTCAGGTTTGGCGAAAGTATTGCCAGGCTTGCCACCGAAGTTCTTTTTTGGAAAGATATTATTAAGTCAACCAATCCCGTAGTTATTAAAGGAGATGGAACTAGTAACGAAACAAAAACCCAGGCTGTAATTGGCAGAACCAATCTGGGTTTGCTTTTAAAAGCAATTGATTATATAACTGAAAAGAAAAACATAAAGCATATTTATTTTGAAGGAAATATTAATTCCTACACTTATGCGGATGAGGGCGCTTCTCTTTATGATGTTTTAAATCTGCAAAACAATAAACGTCATGTTATAAAAGATGCTCTCATAAAATCAATGGCATCAATAAAAGATTTGGAAGAGTATATCGAAAAAACAGAAGATGCACAATTGAGTCTGATGCTTGAAATTGTAAAAAAATATGGCAACGATATTTACGACATCATTAAAAAATTAAAAGAAAAACATGTAGAGCATGATGATAAGGGAAAAGCTGAAATTGTTTTTTCTACCGTTCATCGTTGTAAAGGCATGGAGTATGATTCGGTGCATTTAGTAAATGATTTTATTACAGAAGATAAAGTTAGACGGCTGGTAAGTGATGTTGAAAAAGATGAAAAGAAAGCGAACAATCTTAATGAAGAAATTAATTTATTGTACGTTGCCGTAACAAGGGCAAAAACTAAACTACATATTCCAGAAGAGTTATTACCCAAAGATTTTCCGAAGCTTGCAGGAATTACTGTTATTAAAAAAGAAGAGAAAAAAGAACCTGAATCAGTTTTTATAAAGCCTACAAAATCTACAGGCTACAAATCAAAATATACCGGCACTACAGGTAAAACGTTTTCGGTTGAGCTACTAAGAAAAAAGAACGGAGAGGCTTATAAGCCATGGACTACCCAACTTGATGAAGAACTAACACAGATGTTTAATAGCGATACATCAGATTCAGACATGATAAAGCATTTTCAAAGAAATGCTGGGGCGATAAGTGCAAGGTTAAGGAAGTTGGGATTGAAGTAAAATATTCCGCTACCTCCCAAAATCATCCTGCAACCTCACAATATCATCCTCATCACTTGGGTTTTCAGCATCTGTGTGGCGCCATATTTCAGCAACAATTCCCCAGCCATCTAAACCAAGTAAACGATGACGTTCGCCTTGTTTAAGTTGAATAATATCACCAACGGATAGACGCTTTTGTTCAGTTTCTTCATCAGTATCACTTATAACAACACCGGCAGTTCCGCCAATTAGTTTCCAAATTTCTGCACGACGATGGTGGTATTGCCAACTCAATCTTTTTTCGGGTGCCACAACCAATATTTTGGGGCTTAGTTTGCCGGAAATATTTAATGCCTCTTTGGTAAGATGAGGGAAATAAAGATTGATGAATTTTTCTGCTTCGCTTTCTTCAATAACAAAAAAACCTCCCCAGGGACGCGTATTATCTTGTTTGTTGATTTTTAAATTTTGGCGGTGCAGGTATTCTGCAATGTGTTCAAAAATTAATTCTTTAGGCGTATCAATTAAAAAATTTAAACTCATATTTTATATTTTTATACCGATGTAAAACAATTATAAATTCGATAATTCTTAGATGGCTTTATCTACCCATAAAAACCATTAATATCTGCACATCGCTTGGGTTTACACCCGATATACGAGATGCCTGTCCTAAAGTTCTGGGCCTGATTTTTGTAAATTTCTGGCGGGCTTCGTTACTCAATGAAACCAATTTTTCGTAGTTAAAACTATCTGGAATTATCAAATCTTCTAATTGACTCATTTTTGAAACCAGCTCTTTTTCCTTTTCAATATAAGTATCGTACTTTATTTGAATTTCGGCCTGCTCCAATGTTTCTTTATCAAACGCTGATAATGCTTCTTTTACTTTTGGAATATTATCAATCATTGCATTTATGCCAACCATTGGACGCAGTAATACTTGTGCAGCTTTTTGTTTATTTAGTAACGTTGATGATTGTACGCTTTCTAAAAAACTAGCAGTTTCCTCTATATCGAGGCTTAATGAAGAAAGTATGTTTTTTACTTCTGCTACATTTTCCAGTTTAGCTTTTACTTTGTCCATTCTTGCCTGCGAAGCCAAACCGAGGCGATAACTAATTTCAGTTAACCTCAAATCGGCATTATCCTGGCGCAACAATGTTCTAAATTCGGCCCGGCTTGTAAACATTCGGTATGGCTCGTCGGTTCCTTTATTAATAAGGTCATCTATCAACACACCAATATATGCCTCACTTCTTTTTAAAATAACCGGCTCTAACGCTTTTGTTTTTTGATGTGCATTAATTCCTGCCATCAAACCCTGACAAGCCGCCTCTTCATAACCTGTAGTTCCGTTTATTTGCCCAGCAAAAAACAGATTGTTTATCAATTTGGTTTCTAAACTAAATTTTAGCTGTGTTGGTGGAAAGAAATCATACTCAATAGCATAGCCAGGACGAAACATTTTACAGTTTTCGAAACCCGGAACTAACCTAAGTGCCTGATATTGAACATCTTCCGGTAAAGAGGTTGAGAAACCATTAACGTATATCTCTATAGTGTTGTTTCCTTCAGGTTCTACAAACAATTGATGCCTGTCCCGTTGGGCAAACCTGCTAATCTTATCTTCTATGCTTGGGCAGTATCTAGGACCAGTTCCCTGAATACGCCCTTGATACATCGGACTTTGCTCAAAACCAGTTTTTAAAAGTTCGTGTACTTTTTCGTTTGTGTAGGTTATCCAGCAGCTTTTTTGTTGTTCTGGTTCAATGCGGTCTAAATCGAGGTAACTAAAACCAACTATTTCATCGTCGCCTTTCTGTTCCTCCATTTTTGAGTAATCAAGGCTTCGTCCATCAATCCTTGGCGGCGTACCTGTTTTTAATCTATCGGTTTCAAAACCTAGGGAAACCAGCTGCTCTGTAATACCTGTTGATGATTTTTCAGCCATTCTCCCACCGCCAAAGTTCTTCTCCCCTATATGAATAACGCCATTTAAGAAAGTTCCATTAGTTAAAACAACCGCTTTGCT
>JBBQPX010000387.1:0-3319 GCA_038216775.1 Chitinophagales bacterium | reverse complement strand
ATATCATCAGTAATAGTGGTTAATGCAGCCACAGTGGTGTCTCCACGCATAACCAATTCTTCGGTACTGAATTTATAGTACCCATTATTTCTATAAACATCAACCAATCTGCTAAGTTCACCAAGCACAGCAGCTTTTGTTACAGGCTCACCTTCTTTTATAAGCGTTTTATCAATGTTTTCCATCGCCAGTTTTTGTAAATCTGGCTTGCGTAAAATGTTAATTAGTGTATCTATTAAAGTTGGTTTATTAACCTGAATAATATAGTTTACATGCACTCTTTGCTGATTGCGAACCTTAAACGTATCAGCTGCGAAGGTTGCCACCGCTTTATAATAGCCAAGGTGCAACATAGAGGTTTCCATATTGCGGGCAGATTTTGCAGCGGAATTACTGTCATAAGCCGGTGGAGATACAATTACATGGCGTATAAAATATTTATCAACTGTATTTATTCTGGAGCTGTCATCTAATTGGGCATTTAAACGTTGCTTTAATGATGCGCTTTCTTCTTTGTTAAAATTTCCTCCCTTAACTTCGATAATATTTTTTGTAACAAAAGGTTTTCCTTTTTGATACTTTTTGGGAATTATGCAAGACGCAAAAAACAAACAGATAAAAATGGGCGTTTTTAGCTGATGTAAGAAACTATATTTTATTGAAGGATTGAACGGCATAAATTATTTAAAGCGACAATGTTAAGCAAAACACATACCAAATATATCCAAAGTTTATGGCACAAAAAATTCAGAGATGAATCTGGTTTGTTTGTTGCTGAAGGGCCGAAGGTAGTAATGGATTTACTAACAAGCGGCAAATTTGTTTGTAAAGAAATTTTTGCTGTTAAGGAATGGATGCAATGGAATGAAGAAGCACTGAAAGTTTTGCGCAATATTGACATAGAAGAAGTGAAGGATTTTGAACTTCAGAAAATATCCTCACTTTCAACAGCAAACAGTGTGGTTGCTATTTTTGAGAAGCGAAAGCAAAATTTAAATATAGCTACGGCCAATAAAATAACGCTGGCTTTAGATACTATACAAGACCCGGGAAACCTGGGAACCATAATACGCATTGCAGATTGGTTCGGCATTGAAAATTTAATATGTTCTGTCGGTTGTGCCGATATGTATAACAGTAAAGTGGTGCAAAGTACCATGGGGAGTTTAGGCAGGGTAAATATTGTTTACTCCGATTTGGTTAGCTGGTTGAAAAATAATAATCAAATACAAGTATTTTCAGCTTCGCTGGATGGAGATGATGTTAAGGCTTTTGGGAAATTGGGGGAAGGAATATTGATTATTGGAAACGAGGCAAATGGTGTAAGCGATGAGGTTTTGCAATTAGTTAACCAAAGAATTACGATACCAAAAATTGGCGAAGCGGAATCGCTGAATGCTGCTGTGGCAGCAGGGATTATTCTATCGCACATCAATAGGAGCTCGTAATCCAACCAACCGCCGGCAGGGTTTGCAACCGCTGACGGGGTTTTGCACCCCGACGGCGGTTTACCCTGTTGGCTATCAGCGCAGTCGGCGGTTGTAAAAAGCGTTTAAAAATTATCTAAACTGTATCGCCTTTACAGGTTTAACTTTCTTGATTAAAAGCGTTGGTATTATCAGCGTGGCAAATGATACTACAAAGGTTACCAGGCAAATTAATAAAACCTGCCACCACACCACATCAGCATGCGCAGAGCTCATGTAATAGGCCTCTTCGTTTAATTTTATAAATCCAGTGGCTTCCTGCAGCCAGCAAATACCCAAACCTAATGCAGCACCAGCAATAATACCTGTAACGGCAATTACTGTAGTGTTATACAAAAATATCTGTTGCACGTTCCAGTCAGATGCGCCGAGTGCTTTTAAAATACCTGTCATTCGAGTACGTTCCAACACTAATATAATTAAGCAGGTAATGAGATTTACTATAGCCACTATGAGCATAATTACAAGGAGTATATTTTTTATTTGTCCTTGTAAAGCCAGCCAGTCAAAAATGTTTGGATAAATTTCTTTAATTGATTTGGCATACCAACTTTGTGGCAATTCATCATACAGGTAATTGGTGTTGGAATCAGTATTGCGGTAGTCTTTTAAAAAAATCTCGTATGCGCCAATCTGGTCGGGCTCCCAGCCATTTAGTTTCCTTATTAAATTGATATCACCTAAAGCAAATTGCTTATCATACTCGTCGATAGCTGTTTTGTAAATGCCTGCAACCCTTAGCCAGCGTGCTGTTTTGGAGCCATCCTGCCTGAAAAAGAAAACAAAAACACTATCGTTAACTTTTGCTTTTAACTGGTTGGCTGTGTAAGTAGAAATATTAATTTCATTACTGTAACCGCTATCTTTAAAAGATATCCATCTGCCATCTTTTAAAAATGGCTGCAACCGGGAAAAATCGAAAGATGAATCTACACCTTTTAACAAAACACTTTCAATTTCGGCACCTCGTTTTATAATGGCAGATTTAGATGCAACACGTTCTACAGTTTTTACTTCAGGTATGCTTTTTAAAAATGTTTCAATTGAATCGTTTTGCGTTATTGGGAAATCTTCGGCAATGCTTACCCGGTTTTCTACCGTTTGCTGCACTTTGATGTGCCCCCAAAAACTAAAAACTTTATTACTGATTACCTGCTGAAATCCGTTTACAAAACTTAATGCCACAATCATGGTAGCTACACTAATAGCGGTGGCTCCAATAGCAAGCCTGATAATAAATTTAGAGAACGTTTTTTGCCGGTTAAAGGCTATTCGTCTTGCTATAAAAATAGAAACATTCAAAAGGGCACATTTTTTGGTATCTTACAAATGTATTTTAATTAAAATTAACGATTACAGATAACATGGAGAAAGTTGAGATATGCATTGCGGTACAAGAAGGCAATCCCGAGTTGCGCATTGCTCGTATGGGCAGGTGCACAATGGTGACCAATGGTATTAAGCCCGGACCTAAAAAAAATGTGTTCATCATCCTGTTGATGCTATTAGGTTTTACTGCAACTGCCCAAATGACTGATGCGGTTTTTAAAGACAATATTAAAGCTGTTCGGTTTCATATGTATGGCGACCAAACTGCTATACCCATTTACAGAATTAACAGCAGCGATCAATTGGAGCTGAATTTTGACGATCTGGATGCAAATGTAAAAAGTTACTATTACAGTTTTCAACTCTGCGATTACGACTGGAAGCCAGTAGATATCAGCCCATTTTTATATACCAAAGGCTTTACGCAGCAGCGGATAAGTAATTATCGCTACTCATCTATTGCACTTACAAGTTACACGCATTATCAGGCAATTTTACCAGAT
>JBBQPX010000386.1:0-3331 GCA_038216775.1 Chitinophagales bacterium | reverse complement strand
TGGCGAGGGTATTGACTGTATTAATCGAAAAAGCTGCTCAACATCAGCCACATCGGTTTTGTAGAATTTACCGTCAGCCGATTGCATTTTCAGTTGACTACAATTTGTAGCCAACTGGTTTCCTTCTGCTTTTAGCCTCAATTTTAATACACTCCAATATTTTCTTGCGTTAGAACTGTCGGTTAAAACCTGAATAACATCTACTATAGAAAAATACCATTTCTCCTTTTCCGCATCCCACAGCGTACGCACTTGCGTTTCTTCAAATATTTTTATTTCATTTATCTTTTCCATTTAAAAAATTGTGAGCCTTAGAAATAATGTTAAAGTAAAAATAACCGAAATGTTTTTGTAATCAGCTGTCAATTTAAGCACATTCTTTCATTTTTTTCTGTGAAGAAAATGGCAGAAATCTGATTAAAGAATTTAGTTAAATTATACCGATTATGTTTATTCTATAGTCCAATTCCGCTATCGCTACATTGTACTATGAATAAACTATATCGGTATTTCAACAGCAAAGTTATTGGACTAAATAAAATTTATAAATGGTATTATATCCTCGCCTGGTAAGTAAACAACTCGTAATACCTGCCTTGTTTAGCAATCAATTCATCATGATTACCGCGTTCTTTTATTTCGCCTGCCTCAATTACAAGTATCTGATCCGCCTTGCGGATGGTGCTTAGGCGATGGGCAATAACAAAAGTTGTTCTCCCCTGCATCAGCGTATTTAAACTTTGCTGTATTAATGCTTCGCTTTCGGTATCAAGACTGGATGTAGCTTCGTCCAGTATTATTATTTTTGGGTTCGCCAGTATGGCACGTGCTATAGCAATGCGTTGTCTTTGTCCGCCAGAGAGCTTAACCCCACGCTCACCAATAACGGTATCAAGCCCGAGCTCAAAACGGTCAGTGAATTCATTTACATAAGCTGCTTTCGCTGCATTCATAAGTCTTTCTTCTCCCGCCTCCGGGCGGGCAAATAAAATATTTTCACGAATGGTTCCTTCAAACAAAAAATCATCCTGTAAAACCACGCCCAAATGTTGGCGATAGTCGGTTAAAATTACTTTGCTTAAATCTACACCATCAATAGTTATTCTGCCAGAGTCTGGCGTAATAAAAGTAGCCGCTAAACTTGCAATGGTTGTTTTACCCGAGCCAGAACTGCCCACCAAAGCCGTAACAGAACCGGCAGGTGCATCGAAGCTAATTCCTTTAATAACTTCCTTTCCTTCTTCATAAGAAAAGGAAACATTTTCATAGCAAATGTTGCCGGTAATATTTTTAAGGGGAAGTATTCGCACGGCTTTATCATCCTCTGGGTCGGTGTTCATAATTTCTTCAGTCCTATCCAGTCCGGCAAATGCTTCGCTAAGCTGACTGCCGATATTGCTCATTTGCACAATGGGCGCAATCATAAAACCGAGGTAAAGTGTAAAGGCAAGAAAATCTCCAAAAGTAAGTTCACCCTTAATGATCATGTAACCGCCAATACCCATAATACCTGCAGATGCAAGGCCTAGCAAAAATGTAGCAGAGCTGGTTATAATAGCTGTTGAGGTTAGACTCTTTTTTACATTCAGAAATAATTGCTCTACGCCCTTTTCAAAAGTTTTGTTTTCCTGTTCTTCGGCATTAAAGCCTTTTATCACCCTAACGCCATTTATGGTTTCTGTTAAGCGACCGGTTACATCCGCATTAATTTTACCACGCATTTTAAAAATGGGCCGTATGTAGGTAAATGCTTTTAATGCTACTACTGCAAAAATGGCCACAGGCACCAGCACATAAAAAGTCATCATTGGGCTTATCCTTATCAGCAACACTAAAGATACCACCGCGGTTATCAGTCCGCCTATCAATTGTACCAAACCTGTGCCCACCAAATTTCTTACTCCTTCAACATCAGTCATCACACGACTTACCAGTGCGCCCGATTTATTATTATCGAAATAACTAACCGGCAGCGATAGAATTTTTCGCTGCACTTTTATTCTTAACAAGGAAATTAAATGCTGCGCCTCCACACTTAAAATTTTTGTAAGCAGGTAAGATGTTATGGCCTGCACAACAATGGAACCTGCAACTACAGCCAATAAAATCCACAGCATGTGAAGGTCTTTTTTTACAATCACATCATCCATCAGGTATTTGCTGGCACCGGGTAAAACCAGAGCTGCCATTTTGCTTATTACAATAAGTATAAGCCCTACAAAAACAATTTTGCGGCGTGGCCATATAAATTCCCGAAATGCCTGCGCCATGGTTACCTTGGATTTTGCTTTGCTCATATACTTTTATTTGAGTTGCAAAGTTAAGGGTTGATGAACGGGTGATAATTAGTAGCTGTAAAAACAATCGATAATTAAAAAGTGATTAGATTTGTTAGCGCACCAGAACCAACCTCATTATGCTAAAACTTTTTAAAAGCCTTTACTTTCAGGTATTGCTAGCCATTTTTATTGGTGTTCTCTTAGGGTATTTTTATCCAACTTTTGCCATGGAGTTAAAACCCTTGGGAGATGGTTTTATCAAACTGATAAAAATGATGATTGCTCCCATTATTTTTTGCACAATTGTAACCGGTATAGCCGGGATGCAAAACACAAAAAAGGTTGGCAGCGTTGGTTTAAAAGCTATTCTTTATTTTGAAGTGGTTACCACTTTTGCATTAATTATCGGCTTAATTGTTATTAATGTTTTAAAACCCGGCGCAGGCATGAATGTTGACCCTGCTTCGCTGGATACAAAAGCTGTTGAAAGCTATATTGTAGAAAGCAAAAGCCAATCTGTTGGTGATTTTTTACTGCATATCATTCCGGAAAATATTGTAAATGCTTTATCAACAGGTAATATTCTGCAGGTATTGTTTTTTTCTATTTTACTTGGTTTTGCCCTATCAAAAATTGGTGAAAAAGCAGCACCGCTTTTAAAAGGCATTCAAAGTTTTGAAACTGCACTCTTTGCTATTATTAAAATAATTATGAAGGTTGCTCCGTTAGGCGCATTGGGCGCCATGGCTTTTACCATTGGCAAATATGGTGTAGGTTCACTTAGAGAACTGGCGCAACTGATGGGTTCTTTTTACCTCACCTGTATTATTTTTATTGTGGTTGTTTTGGGCGGCATTTTAAAATATACAGGCTTTAATATTTTCCGTTTGTTATCATATATAAAAGAAGAGTTGTTGATTGTGCTAGGTACTTCGTCCTCTGAAGCTGCCTTACCCAGCCTGATGGGCAAGCTGGAGAAAGCGGGTTGTAGCGAGCCTGTTGTTGGTCTTGTTATCCCGACAGGATATTCATTTAACCTTGATGGTACATCT
>JBBQPX010000385.1:0-3338 GCA_038216775.1 Chitinophagales bacterium | reverse complement strand
CGTTGCCGTGATTTTTATAATAAAAATCCAATCTCAATTGTTCTCCGCTTACATAATTGCCCAGGTTGTACGTCATTAAAAGGCTATCGGTACTTAAGGCACCTACGGGAAATTGGTCTAATGTAATTGCTTTTGTGCCGCTGTAAGAAATGCCTGTATTAATAAAAGTACGTGCCCTTCCTCTTACAGAATTTGTTTTAAAATCCGCACGGTCAACACCATCGAGGCCGATATTTGTTCCAAAGTATTCTTTTGTTATTGCGCCTTCAAAGTCATCAATAACCGGTAATGCAAGTAGCGGATTCGCAATACACTTAATGGTTACAGATGCTGTATCATCCAGAATTTGCGCATCGCCGGTTCTTTTAACCCAGGCCTTAATGTTATAAATACCTACCGCAGAAAAATCGGCTGTGGTTGTAAAAGTATATTGGCGAATGCCCAGAGCAGCTATACCTACAGCACTGCTTTCCATAATCGGAGTATTGCTGTTTATCTGATAATATAAATCATAGCTGCCAGTTGTTGCAATATTATCAAGATTTTTAACGGTGAATTTTATTTGCTGCGATGCAGATAAAGCTGACGATGTAAACTGCCTTCCACTAACAGGAGCATCAATTGAAACTGCCTTCATATTATTATCAAAAATACCCAAGCTACAAGTTCCGCTGGCAGGAATTACCGATTTAGAAACCGATCTCCTGCCGCTTAATGCAGCATTTTTCGCACTTACACCAAACCAATATTTTGTGCTGTTATTTAAACCTGCAACTAAAAAGCTAAAACTGGTTGTGTTAGCAATCACCGCCATTGAATCACCTTGCTGTTGCCATATATCGTAAGATGTGGCACCAGCAACTGCAGGCCAATCTAATTGCGCAAAACCATCACAAGGAACTGATGCTGTTAAGACAGGTAAACCCGTAACTCTAAAATTAAAATCACTCTGGTCAGTATAAGCAGAAGAATTTCGGCTAACCCGCATCAGGTAATTATTACTTATTGTTGCGGGCACTGTCCAATTGTAATATTGTTTGTTCGCCGGCACATTATTATCAATTACATTCCAGCTTGTTCCATCAAAATAATCAATGGTAAATGTATTCGTTTCATCGCCATAGGCACTCCAGCGGATGGTTTCAGGCTCCCCTGCAATTAGTGTTTCTTCACCAAAAGGATATTCAACGGTTATACCGTTCGTATCTACCTGATATGTAACTACATATTCTCTTGGACCAAACGGAAGCGAAAATGCATTTACGTTTATATCATAATTACCAGCAATAGGATTATCAATTACAACCTGCTCAATATTATTTACATGATCAACACCTTCAACCGCATTGTTGTTTACGTTGGCAGGTGTTGGATCTAATACTAATGGAAGATGTGTAATACTTCCGGGGGCAACAACCGTTAAATCAAAATCATTCACCAATGCTGAAGCGGCATTTGGTGCAGCTGCTGTATCGTTCCAATACAACATTACCTTTAAGCGCCTTGCCCCTGACGGCACTGTTATTGTATTTGAAGATGGCGCTGTACTGCTCACAAAAAAACGATTGCTTTCAATGGCATCGGCAGCTCTTCTTGCATTTAGATTACCAAAGCCGTAAATAAAATCCGGACCAGGATTACCTAGATCTTCAGCGGCATTGCACAACACAGCTTTTATTAAGGCTGCAGGTGGCACTGCACCTGCATTCGATTTACGATACTGTTCATTTAATAAGGTAGCAACACCTGCCACCATTGGGCCAGACATACTTGTACCGCTGCTTCTCTCATAATAAAATGGCGGAGCTGTAGAATAAACATTATAACCCGAAGCCATAATTTCTGGCTTTAACCGCCCATCATTAACCGGCCCACGGCTGCTAAAAGTTGCGGCAAGATATAAGGTATCAACAGCACCAACAGTCAACACATTTTTGGCCACCTGAAAGCCAGATTTAATGGTAGCGAATGACAATGGAAAAGGTGCACAGGTATTTCGTCCATCGTTACCGGCAGAAAAAACGTGAAGCAGTTTTGGATAATCCCCCATTTGCTTATCTGTATAATTGCTGGTTACGTCGTACGCTCCTGTGCCCGGGCAACCATCATCAGCATCAGTGTAAGAATTATTGGTAACAACCATATTGTAGTCGTTAACATACAAAGGTGTGGAAGTGATTATATCACTCATGTATTGGCTCACAATAGTGGCCTTTGGTGCCATGCCACGGTATCTTTGGTCCAGCAAACCTGCGCCTGCAACTGTACCGGATACATGCGTACCATGAAAGCTGTAAGGAAAAGAAACACGATTAATAACCCTGCTGGTAAAATCAAGATGCTGCGTTTGAATTTCTGAATTATCGCCAACACCTACTACAATTCCTTTACCACTCAAATTTTTACCGGATGCAGATAGCAAGCTAGTTACTGCATGTTTGCCAATGCCTTTATAATTCAAAAGCTTGTCGGTAAGGCCTTGCAAACTTACATAGCTCACAAAAGGTAATGCCGCAATTAAATTAACCTTATTTACATCCACCTGAATAAAAACCACATTGGCATCCGTAAATTTTGTTGGCTGAATAATTGCGCCTGCTTTTTGCAATTCTTCAATCACCATAGTTCTACTTGCGGAAGCAAAATAAGTAACTGCAATTAACTTGCTATTTTCTTTGTTTGCAGATTCTTTATAGTTGGATAGCCCTCTATCAATTTTATAAAATTCAGGAATTGCATTTATTGAAATGATGTTTGATTGAACAGCATTTGAAAAATCGAATGAATTTTTTATGGTTGCGAGGTACGCATTGCCGGGTATGTAGGTTTCCAATTGCAGGCCAGCGCTTTTTAAAGCCTGTTGTTGCTGCGCAGATGGCAATGTAGAAAACTGAACCAGCACATAATAATTTCCGGTAAATGCTGCAGCATCCAAATTCGTTTTCTGAAATTTTTGATTTTGGATATTATTTCCGGTAATAAAATTGCCTGCCGCAAAACGAACAGGCGTGTTTATATTTTGTGCCGAAATACTTAGAGCATTAAGCATTAGTATAATAAAAAATAAGAATGAGTAAAGTTTTTTCATCTGGTTAATATCCTATTAGATTTTTGTTTTAATTATTTCGACTGTAAAAATATACATAAAAATGTCGATAAGCCATTCTGTTAACGCTTTTACAGTATTCATATTGCTATTTTAAACAGAATACTTCTGCATTTTTTATTCGCCGTATCTTTGCGCCGCTGATGAATTTGGAAATGTTGCTGAATGGATACAAAAATGACAGCCGCTGTTTTAAAATAGTGGACAGGATTACTGCATCCCAACCCCAGCA
>JBBQPX010000384.1:0-3344 GCA_038216775.1 Chitinophagales bacterium | reverse complement strand
CCTCTGATTATATATGTTCCTATAGAAGTTACATTAACTGTTGCTTCTACTGTATTAGAGGCCGTCATGGGTTGGCCAGTTATATAATTGCCATTTATAGCAGATACTGAACAATTACCCGGAGAACCTCCTAAAGTGTAGAAGGCCGTTCCTACACCTGTATTAAAAACGGTAATTGCAAAAGTGCCTGTGCTTAAACCATATGTAACTGTAAAATAATTAACTCCGGTTGTAATTGGTTTACCGCTTGCATACAATCTTACTCTGTTAATGCCAGCTGCAAAGGTGCCCGATTTTTTAAAAGAATAACCATTTACAGAATCTGTTTTAATTTCAAAACTCCCCCCCGTGGTTACATTTATTTCAATATCAACATAATTTTCAGTATTTAACACACTGTCTACTTTAAAAATACCTACAGCTGTAAACGGTTTGCACTCACCTGAAGTTCCTATACTTACACTGCCGGTTGATTCGCCAGTAGGATCATCAACTTTATTACATGCAGCAAAAGCAATGCTTAAAGTGATTAACAGGGTGAAAAGTTTACAAAGCTTCATTTAAGGAAAATTTTATGACTTAAAGATATACAATTTACGAAACCTGCGACTCATCATTAACTACCGCATCTGTTTCTACAGTAGGATGCGTTTCCGTTTGCTTTTGCAGCTTGAAGAAACGTTTTTGAAAAACTAAAATACTCAATACTCCGGTTGTAATAGATGCATCTGCAATATTAAAAATCGGGCGGAAAAACTCAAAATCATCGCCACCCCAACCAGGCACCCACGATGGGAAATGCCCTTTTATTACCGGAAAATAGAGCATATCAACTACGTTTCCATGTAAAAATGAAGCATAACCTTTTGATGAAAGTACCGCAAGTCCATTATAACCAACATATTCTTTTATAACTGGGTCAACCGTCATTCCTTTATCAAAAATTAAACCGTAAAAAGCAGAATCTAATAAGTTGCCCAATGCGCCTGCATACACTAAAGCTGCACAAAAAATAAATCCTTTATGCTGTTTTTCCTTTATTATTTTGGCAAGATACCAGGTACCAAATACCACAGCGAGCATCCTAAAAACAGTGAGTGCCATTTTACCCCAATCACCTCCAAACTTCCAGCCGTAGGCCATACCAGGATTTTCAACAAAATACAATTGAAAACCACTACCAATCATAGAGCGGGATTCGTTTAGGTGAAAATTAGTTTTTATCCAGAACTTCAGCGCCTGGTCTGCAATTATTATCAATAAAATGATGATGGTTACGTTTCTTGCTTTCATAATAGATGGCAAAGATAAGAGTTTGGTGTTATGGGTTTATTGTTTTGTGTTGATGGTTTAGTGTAGATGATTTGTTATTTTAGGTACACATTAGCATATTAGCACATCAGCTAATTAGCAAATTGATTATTATTCTTCAAAATAAACCCTTTTTACACGTTGAGAAATACCAGTTAATATTTCATAAGGGATACTTTGTGCTTCCGTCGCCAATTCGTTCACAGCTAATTCCGCTCCAAATACAATCACGTCGTCTCCTTCCTCTGCTGAAATGCCGGTAATGTCCAGCATCGTCATATCCATAGAAACATTACCAATTACAGGTGCCAGCTTACCTTTTATATACATTTTACCTTTTCCGTTGCTTAAAAGCCGTGGGTAACCATCAGCGTAGCCAATACGTACCGTTGCAATTATTGAATCTTTATCGGCAATTCCCTTGCGGTTATAACCAACACTTTCGCCTTTTCTTATTTTTTTTATTTGGGAGATGGTAGTTTTCAGTGTGCTTACATTTCTTAATTGCTGCTGAATTTCTGCATTTGAATCAACACCATACAAACCGATACCCAGCCGCACCATATCTAACTGTAAATGTTTATGCCGGTGGATGGCAGATGTATTTGCAATATGGCGGCTGAACGAATAGCCTGTAATTTCCTGAATTTTTTCGCTGGCAGCCAGAAAAGATTCGCCCTGTAATATTGTAAAATCATCATGCGCAGCAGAATCGCTGGCGGCTAAATGAGAAAAAACAGATTGTATTTTAAATACTGTTGATGATTTTAAGCGACTACATAATTCTTCAATATCAGCTTTCTCAAAACCAAGGCGATGCATTCCCGTATCTAATTTAATGTGAACCGGATAATTATTTATTCCGTTTTGCTTTAAATAATTTTCAAAGGTTGAAAAAATATCGAACGAAAATATTTCTGGCTCAAGATTATATTGAACCAATACATCGTATGTGACTTCCTCTGCATTCATTACCATAATAGGTAAGGTAATGCCAGCTTTTCGAAGGTCAACGCCTTCATCTGCGTAAGCAACTGCCAAATAATCTACCTGATGAAATTGTAGCAGGTTTGCAATTTCGAAACTGCCACTACCATAACTAAAAGCCTTAACCATGGCCATTAATTTAACACCTGGGTTAAGCAACCTTTGATAAGTATTCAAATTATGGGTGATGGCATTCAGGTTTATTTCCAACACTGTCTGGTGGGTTTTTTCTTCCAGCAAATGACTTATCTGCTCAAACTCAAAAACTCTGGCACCTTTTAATAAAATAGTTTCATTGTGAAAATGCTGGCTATGAAACTGCTGCTTAAATTCGCCTGTTGAAGAAAAGAAAACTGCTTCCTCTATATTTTTAAAGGCATTTTTTTGCCTGCTTATTTCCGGACCTATGCCAATAAAACGGTTAATATTTTTTTGCTCCAGAATTGCAGCCACATCAGCATACAGCTCTCCCCCGCTTTTGCCCGACTGCAAAATATCACTTAGTATCAGCGTGTGTTTGGCATGCTGTTTTTGTTGTTGCAAAAAATCGAGTGCGATGGTTAATGAATTAATATCGGCGCTATAACTGTCATTAATTACCGAACAGTTATTGATGCCCTGTTTCAGCTCAAGCCGCATTTCTACAGGCTTTAACTGGTACATTCGTTCAGCGATAGTGGCAAAATCAGTTTTAAAAAACAACATAACACAGCAACAAGTTATTGCATTTTCAATGGATGCTGCATCAGTAAAAGGAATAGTAAAATGAAATTCTTCTTCTCTCCAAAAAGCAGAAATAGTTGTTTCGTTATCGGTTGTATTAACCTCAGTTACCTGTAGCGATGCCTTGTTTTTTCTGCTCCAGCTAAAAAGTTTAAAATCATCTCCCGAGCGTGCATTACTGTTAAATGCATTTACTGCTTCATTAATATCAGGTTCATCGGCACAATAAATAATTAAATCGCTGTTTACAAAAAGGCGCAACTTTTCATTTATTTATTGTGCCGATGAACCTGATATTAATGAAGCAGTAAATGCATTTAACA
>JBBQPX010000383.1:0-3360 GCA_038216775.1 Chitinophagales bacterium | reverse complement strand
GTAATAAAAGAGCTTACAAAAGATAAAATAATTGTGGATTGCGGCTGTTTTCCCAGGTTTCTTTTCCAACCTCAATTTCAAAACCATCGCAATCCACAATTATTTTATCTTTTGTAAGCTCTTTTATTACGCCGATTTTTCCGTTGTAGTATCTTTTTTGAATGGCATCGTTTTTCAAAAACATTACCTGTGCGCCTTCTTTCAAACTCAACTCAAACTCAACCGGGTACATATTTTCGGGAAACTCTTCTTCAATAACAGCTTTATAAGCAAAGCTTGTGGTGCTTAATTTGTATAATTCCTTTTCGTTAATTTCATCTGCCTGTTTGTTGTGAGATGTAAGTGTTATGTATTTTTCATCTCTATCCGGACGAAAATTTGGATCGAACCTTAAATGCAAATCTTCAAAATCATCAGCATCCATTTGGTTGTTACGTACTTTGTTTAAAAGACGCACAAAACTATCTTCCTTTTGGCGATAGATTTTATTCAACTCAATCAATAATGGCATTTGTTCCTTTATGGCAAGGCTGTCAAAAAAGAAAGGCGAATCGTAATATTCATTTAAAATATTCCATTCGTGATTTTGAGCAACCGGCGGCAATTGGTGTAAATCACCAATGCACAATAACTGCACGCCGCCAAAGGGTAAATGATAATTTCTTCTGGCGTGACGAAGAATTGTATCAATAGCATCCATTATATCGCAACGTACCATGCTTATCTCATCAATCACCAGCAATTCCATTTTTTGCAAAAGTTGCAGGCGTTGTTTATTGTACCTGATTTTTGCAAGCAATTCTTCTTTGTTATTTTTTGTGGGGAGAAAAGGATGAAAAGGAAGTTGAAACAAACTGTGTAAAGTAACACCACCAGCATTAATTGCCGCTACCCCGGTTGGCGCAGCCACTACAATATTTTTTGTGGAGTTTTCTTTCAGAAATTTTAGAAAAGTAGTTTTTCCTGTACCGGCTTTGCCGGTGAGGAAAATATTTTCGCTGGTTTCGGTAACGAATCTGTAGGCTAAGTCAAAAACCTCGTTTCTTTCTATGTTTTGCATTACAATAAAGATAAGATGATAATAAATAAAAGAACGCCGGTTTGCAATTGCTTACCGGCGTTCTTAACATTTAAACTGATGCAACGGCTTTAGCGCCTAAAAGCAACAGCTCATTTACCTGTACTTCTGTTATGTATTTTTTATTGCCATCTTTATCAGTATAGCTTCTGTTTATCAACTTGCCTTCAAGGGCAACTTCAGAACCCTTAACCAAATACTTTTCAGCAATCTCCGCAACCTTACCCCAGGCAACTAAATTGTGCCATGTTGTTTCAGTTACTTTTTCGCCACTTGCATTGCGATAACTTTCATTTGTAGCTACGGAGAAGCGGGCCAGTTTTTTACCATTTTCGGTAGTTTTAACTTCAGGTGCATTACCTAAATTACCAATCAATTGAACTTTGTTTTTTAATGCGTACATTTTTTTCGTTTTGTGCTCGCCCAGTTTTTTTAGCGGGTCTGCGGTTTTTTAATTTATTTCAACCAACCGTGTTTGTTTATTTCCGATTGACAATGCAAAGGTGGCCCACTAAGAAAGCGATAGCCGGAGAATAAACTTTTACTTACCTTTATAACCGTATGTAAACGGTTGCAACGGAAAATAAATCTACCAAAACTCAATGCTGTATTATGTTAAAGCAAAAAGAACCAACAACCTGTCTTCTTTGTGAAAAACCTTTAAAAGGCCGAAGCGATAAAAAATTTTGTGATGATTACTGCCGGGCGGCTTACAATAACGAGTTAAAAAGTGCTTCTAATAATTATATAAGGAACGTAAATAACGCCTTAGGAAAAAACCGGCGGATATTGGAAAGTCTGCTGCCGGAACGTGAACAAACCGCAAAAGCTAACCAGGATAAACTGCTGCAGCTCGGGTTTCAATTTAAATACCACACCCATCAATACACAACAAAAAATGGCAACAACTATTATTATGTTTATGAGTATGGGTATTTACCGCTGGAGAATAATTGGTTTTTGATTGTGAAGAGGAATGAGGAGTAACGGAAATAGAATTAAACTAACTGTTATTCTATTTTGAAACCAGGATAAAAAAAGAGCAACAAAAATGATAAATTACAACGACAAAAAATTTAGAACAATTAGCAATACGGATAACGGTGATACATCTTCCCAAACAATATTTCACTACAAACAGGTAAATAATCTTTTAACATCGGAATATTCGGGAGGAAAAATTACAATAGGTCATATTTTGGGTTTGGTAAGCGAAAATGGAAATATTGAAATGAGGTACCACCAACTTAATAGCAACCAAGAGCTGATGACAGGTATTTGCTATTCGACGCCGGAGATTATGCCCAACGGAAAAATCCGATTACACGAATGCTGGCAATGGACATCTGGAGATAATTCAAAAGGAAACTCGATTATTGAAGAAATATAATTTAAAAGCTGCGATTATTAATGATGACCTAAACCGAAAAAATAATTTGCAAAGACTTAAAGAAGTTTTTTATTTTCAAACCGAATTCTTTACCGATACGCTATTGTTATTTTTACCTTCAACCCAACTTATAGCAGTACTTTTACAGCCTTAATTTATGATTTTACATTCGTTTTTATATAGAACAACAAAACTTGCTTTTTTATATATCTGCATGTTTTGCTTTGCACAAAAAACAATAGCACAATGTGCCACGCCAATTAATACATTTCCATATACTGAAGGTTTTGAAACAACAAATGGCAACTGGACAACTGGCGGAACATTAACCGACTGGACCTGGGGAACACCGACAAAACCTGTGATTAACCGTGCAGCAACCGGTTCAAAATGCTGGGTAGTTGGCGGACTTACAGGAAGCAGTTACAACGATGGAGAATTATCTTGGTTGCAAAGCCCTTGTTTTGATTTTACTGGTCTTCAATATCCATATATTTCATTTAATGTTTTTTGGGAGATGGAACGCAGGTTTGACGGCGCAGGCTTTCAATACTCAACTGATATGGGCGCAACCTGGGCAAACGTAGGCAGCATTAACGAACCGGTAAATTGCTTAAACAGCAACTGGTTTAATTATCCCTCAATAACTTATTTAAACGGACTTACTTCTATAAGAGAAGGTTGGTCAGGTAACATACAATCCAACAGCGGCAGTTGCCAGGGCGGTGGAGGAAGCGGTGGATGGGTTATTGCCAACCACACTATGCCAAGCCTTGCTGGAATTCCAAAGGTTATTTTCAGATTTATTTTTGGTGCAGGAACGCAATGTAATGCCTACGATGGTTTTGCAATTGATGATATCAGCATTGGCGAAGCGCCGCCAAACAAAGCA
>JBBQPX010000382.1:0-3368 GCA_038216775.1 Chitinophagales bacterium | reverse complement strand
CTAGCTACCCTTTGTTTAATAAAACTAAACAGGCGCTTACTTATCCCTTTAATTGTTTCGGTAATGTTTTTATTACGCTCCGCATTCATTTCTATTGCTACAGTCATTGCTTCATCTTTCTATTATTTATAAAGACGATTGTAAATAACTAATGTTTTAAAGCAATGCAATTTTTTTTCACTTAAAGATACAAAGCAAGGCTTTATATTAATATTTAATAAAATTGAAAAGGTAATTTTAGTAGTAGAAATCGAGCACGGTATTTTTACCATACTTTTTATGTGGTTGTATAGATACGCCAATTTTTGTGTAATTAGTAAGGCTCACTATACGATGTCCGAGGCTTGGGATGCCTTCGTCTATAAGCAGCGCTAAAATAATGTCAACGGGATCACTATGGCCATATTCGCAACACTCGCCGTAGTAATGTTTTTTGGCTTTGGAGTCAGCGCTTTTGCGTTCGTGGCCAACATAAGCGGTGATGCCAGCATAATAAGCATGGGCTTTGGCGCTTACGAAACAGGCATTATCAGGGAATAATATGTTCACCGGCTGCATAGTTTCCAAATCTTTAACTAACGAGAGAAAATAAACTGAATCTTCTGCCAGGTAGAGTTGTCCTGATGTTTCAGGATATTTTTTTAATACTGTTTTGCAAAAAAGGGCGGGATAGCTTCGGATAAGATTCAGCACATAAATTACTTCCTTTTCTGACTGGGTTAAATAGGCAGCATTTACCGCAGTGTTGCAGGCGCTGTATTTTACATCATTCCAAATACTGCTGTACGATGCCAATGGCGAAACAGACACAGCACCTACGCTATATGTTTGTGAAAACAATGATAGATTAAGAAACAATAAAAATGCTGAAAGTAAATATTTCATTGCCGGTTATGTATAATAATTACGGCAATCTGCTTTAAATATTGTATAAAAAATCAGCTTAAATCTTTTTTACGAAAGCATTAACAAAACGGCGTCCGTTAATAAGTGTTTGTCATATCCTCATCAACACAAATAATATAATCGGCCTTGCCTTTATTTTCGGCTAAAAGCTCTTTTATGTTTTTTTGAGAGACAGTGGTTATGGTAGCGTATTGTAAATCGGGACGGTTCTTTTTTAAATACCAATTAATGCCGTCGTAATTATCTGAATGAAAAGAACCGTTGTAATGGATAAATAGATTGCCAGGCTTAAAGTTTTGCAAAATAAAATAAGCCATAGTAGCATCTTTAGTTGCCTGCGCTTTGGGCATATTTGCACCGCCATGCCCTCCCATCATCTCTATCATTTTTACATAGCCAGGTAATGTTGAATCGTAAGCCATAGGCAAAGGTGCCATCCAGCTTTTATCCAACGTTGATAAAGTATCTAAAGCTTCAAACCCTTTTTTTGAGACAAGTGCAGCATAACGACGTGGAATATTTGTAGCAATGAATGCCGCATTTTTCTTTTTGGCAAAATCGACGATTGGTGCATAATCGGTTTTGTAATTACTCCACAATCGTGCGGCAGAGTCAAGTCCTTTGGCAGTAATTTTTCCAGCGAGGTAATTATTTAATGCCTGCTGATTATCAGCCTCAAACATTTCAGCACCAAAAGTAAGGCTGCGTGTTTCGCTTAAATCTTTGGCAACAGCCAACTCAAGCCAATGTGCGATAGCGTTGTTATGATATTCTCCGAATAAAAGAATATCTTTAGTTGCCAGTTCCTTAATCATTTTCCTGTAAGAAACTTTCTTCCCTTTGGAATTATATAAAACATATGCTGGCTTTTGCTGTGCCGCAATTGTAAGGCTTATAAAAAGCAAACAAAATATTAATAAAACTGATTTCATAAAATTTATTTAACGGAAAGGTAAAACGAATGTGTGAACAAATCAGCATAAATTCGTGTTCCTTAAATTATAAAAATTTATTTAAAACTAAAACTTACAACATGTCATCAACCAAATCTTACGCAGCGCAGGATGCCGCAGCCCCACTTGCCCCTTGGACAATTAACAGAAGAGACCCTAAACCACACGATGTACAAATTGATATAAAATACTGCGGTGTTTGCCATAGCGATTTACATACTGCCAGAGGGGAATGGGGAAATACAATGTACCCATGCGTTCCCGGGCATGAAATTGTTGGCGTAGTAACGGCAGTAGGCAGCCACGTTAAAAACTTTAAAGTTGGCGACCTCGCAGGTGTTGGCTGCATGGTTGATAGTTGCCAGGAATGTGAAAATTGCAAAGAAGGACTGGAACAATTTTGTGCCAATGGAATGGTTGGAACTTATAATGGTAACGAACGTGACGACAGCGGTTATACTTTTGGAGGTTACAGTAAATCAATTGTGGTAAACGAAAATTTTGTACTCCATATTTCTGATAAATTACCACTTGATGCTGTCGCACCTTTACTTTGTGCCGGCATTACAACTTACTCGCCTTTGCGTCATTGGAAAGTTGGAAAAGGCCAGAAAGTAGCGGTACTTGGGCTTGGTGGCCTTGGGCACATGGGGGTAAAACTTGCAGCTTCAATGGGTGCGGAAGTTACGATGCTTAGTCATACTGCTTCAAAAGAGGCTGATGCAAAAAAACTGGGCGCACACCATTTTGTGCTTACCAGCGATGCCGAGCAGGTAAAAAAAGTAATGGGTAGTTTTGATTTTATTTTAAATACCGTTTCTGCTGACCATGATTATAATTTTTATCTTGGCATGTTAAAGGTAAACGGCGTAATGGTTTGCGTGGGAGCACCACCATCGCCTGCACAGGTACCGGCTTTTAATCTGATTTTTGGCAGAAAAAGTATTGCAGGTTCTTTAATTGGCGGCATTGCCGAAACACAAGAAATGCTTGACTATTGCGCTGAACATAATATTGTGAGCGATATAGAACTCATTGCTATAAAAGATATTAATGAAGCTTACGAGAGAATGTTAAAGGGCGATGTGCGATACAGATTTGTAATTGATATGGCAACACTATAAGAATAAACTGTCGTTTTTTTTAGCCTCATAGAGGCGTTATGTCAGTAGAAAAAAGTTTAGAAATACGTATTAGCTCCATAGGAGCGATATGTTATATTTCACCCCTACGGGGTTCTTGCAAAAACAGGAATTTAATGCTACTGACATGTCGGCCCGATGGGCCTGGTTTACCGCAGTTGTTTTAGGTAAAGGGTAATTGTAATTTAACTTTGGTAAAAGCGTAAAGATGTACTCAAGAAAATACTTACCGGCCGCCATTTTATGGCGGCCTTTTTATTGAAAGTATTATTTATTGGTTAACTTTCGTTTTCTAAAATAATGTAGATGGTTTATAAAAAGATACTTTTCATTTTTGCGATTGCTGTTATTGCAAACAGTTGCAGCA
>JBBQPX010000381.1:0-3369 GCA_038216775.1 Chitinophagales bacterium | reverse complement strand
TATTAAAGGCGTATTTCCAATAGATAAATGGGATTTTAAAAGTGAATCAGTTTTGGCAGATTTGCCTGTGGTTTATTTGGAACTATTGACAGCCAATAAAACTGAACAGCTGTATAAAAAAGGAGAAATAATTTTTAGGGAAGGAGGGTATCCTTCCGGCATATTTTACATCATTAACGGGAAAGTAAAAAAATACAAATTAGACAAAGATGCTAAGGAGCAAATTATTTATGTAGCAAACACAGGCGAGTTATTAGGCTATCATGCCATACTTTCTGAAGATCGCTATCCCGACTGTGCAGCAGCATTGGAAGAAAGCAGGATTGCATTTATACCAAAAGAAGATTTTTTAGAAACGCTAAATCATTCAAAAGTTTTGAGCAGTCGCTTATTAAAAACTTTGAGCCATGAGTTTGCCGTGTTAGCAAACAGCCTTAGTATGTTTGCTCAAAAATCTGTACGGGAAAGATTGGCACTGCAACTAATAGTTCTAAGAGAAAAATATAAAATAAATTTTAAGGCAGGCATGCCGGTAGAAATAAATATGAGCCGAGATGATTTAGCCAGTCTTGTAGGTACAGCAAGAGAAAATGTTGTAAGAGTACTTTCAGAATTTAAAGCGGACAAAATCCTTGAAACCAAAGGCAGAAAAATTATTGTATTGAATGTAATCAAGCTAATTAAAATTGCAGATTATAAGTAATTCAATTGCTCTTTTAGATTATTTAGACTTTACAATTTGACTAACCTAAATAAGCCAACGCACCAAGTCAGGCACATTTGCAAGGCACACAAAGCCATTTTTTACTAAACAATTTTATCAATTGCCAGGCAAAGAATATATTTACGCCAAAACTATAAAATAACCATGTCTGATACTAACAAATGTCCGCTCTGTAACCGCGAATTGGCCGAACCCATTGTGCGCCACCACCTGATACCACCGAGCAAGGGCGGCAAGGAAAGCCCAACGGTAACCATGCACAAAATTTGCCAGGCCAAAGTGCATGCTGTTTTTACAGAAACGGAACTCAAAAGTTATTATAATACGGTAGATCGTATTAAGGACCATGAAGAAATTGCTAAATTTATTAAATGGGTAAGTAAAAAAGAATTGGAGTTTTTTGATACCTCAATTAAAAAGAAATAGGTATTTGCCTCTTTAGCCTGTTTGGGTTTACTCATAAAATATCTAGCAGCCATCTTTGGCGACCGGAGTTGATGCATCGCCAACTTTTAGCTGCTTTATGGCTTTCTGTCAGCAACATATCTGGTTACTAAAATCCTCCACAAAAAATACCTGGTGCCAAAATAAAAAGAATAATTTCGTTTGAAAAAGCACTCCATGCATTATAAATTAAGGCCTGCGACAATAGAAGATTTGCCAGTTTTAATGATATTTGAGCAAGGAATTGTTAAAACAGAAAGAGCATTTGACATCACGCTTAAAGAAGGTGAAATTCATTATTACGATTTAGCGAAAATGATAGATAATGAAAATGCACAAATATTAGTTGTAGAAACAAATAACGAAATTGTGGCCTCTGGTTTTGTGCAGATATTAGATGCTGAACCATTCAATAAGTTCGACAAATACAGTTCTTTTAGGTTTATGTATGTTAAAGAAGCGCATCGAAACCGGGGATTGAATAAAATGATATTGGATGGGTTAATAGCATGGTCAGACTCCAAAGGCATTAAGGAGATAAAACTTAATGTTTATGATGAAAATATACCAGCGTTGAATGCATACTTAAAAGCTGGCTTTAAAAAAACAATGGTTGAAATGCATTTACTTAGATAGTTAAATTACTTTGTACTTTATGTTGCCTCCCTGCTGCACAACCTTTACAGGGTTACGTTGTTTATAATTAAGTAAAAGCATTACATTTTAAATTAAAACAATGAAAATATTCTTAATTATATCGGGGGTGATCTTATTATTCTTTATTATTTCACAATTTTATGCCATGCGGGCACAAAAAAATATTGAAACCTATCCTTATGTTGTTACTAAAAAATACGACCTTTTTGAAATCCGAAACTATGAGGCAAGTTTGTTCACGTCTGTAAAGTTGGCAACCAATGAATATAAAAATGCATCGAGTAAAGGTTTTTCTATTTTAGGTGGATATATTTTTGGAGATAATGAAAAAAAGGAAAAAATAGCTATGACATCACCTGTTGCCATGTCTTTAGATGACTCTATGACGATGATGTTTTTGGTTCCTAAAAATAACAGAAAAGAAGGACTGCCACGGCCTAATAAATCGCAGATTGAATTTGTGGAAGAGCCGGCAAAAACGGTTGCTGCTATTACATTTGGTGGTTGGGCAAACGATAAAAAAATTAAAAATTATAAAGACAAATTAAACGCAGCTTTAAAGGCAAAGGGAATACCTCATACAAATAAATTTTATCTTTTAGGATATAATCCGCCTTTTGAAGTTTTTAATCGTAAAAATGAGATAATTGTTGAATTGTAACAGGCAGTATCTCTTTCTGCTTACATCAAAATAAAATTATCATCCAATTATTTTCCCCAACAGAAATTTATTTTTCAACGTGGCGATAATCTTATGCTAAGATTCAAAATGTAGTAACGTAAAAGCAGCTCACTTTATACTTCAACCACCACAGCACCATCTTTTACACCAAGACTGGTTAAATAACCCTGTACAGCTTCTATCATAGGCGGCGGACCGCACACATAAAATTTCTCATCGAGGTTATCAATATTTTCTTTTAGAAATTTTTCCGAAATTCTACCCGTAGAATAACCATCAACTTCTTCATCAGATAAAATGTTGATAAATCGGTTACCAAGTAAATTTTCGAATTCCTTTTTATGAATAATATCTGCCGAAGTTTTATTGGCAAAAATTAATTTGTTCTTTCCAATTTTATTTTCGGCATGTAGCTGACGAAAAATTGCAATAAAAGGGGTTACTCCTGCCCCACCGGCGATAAATATTCCTTCACCTTGGTAGGTAATTGCTCCCCAAACGTCATGGATAATTAATTCATCATCAGCTTTTAATTTAAGTAACTCATTTGTAACACCTGCATGATCGGGATATGTCTTTATGGTAAATTCCAGTAACTGATTATCTGGCAAACTGGTAAAGGTAAAGGGTCGTTTTTGTTCTTCCCAGCCAGTTTTATTGATACTCACTTCCGTTGCCTGTCCTGGAGTATATGTGTAACCTGAAGGCTTCTTCAATTCTATTTTAAGTACATCGTGTGTAAGTTTTGCTATGGAAATAATTTTTACGATATGTGATTCCATTATGTAGATTTTAAAATGAAAAATATTGTTGTATTAATGATAGGTAATGTATATGACCTTTTGTAGAGTGCATTTAATTA
>JBBQPX010000380.1:0-3380 GCA_038216775.1 Chitinophagales bacterium | reverse complement strand
GCTACAAAACGAGCCAAAGCTAAGCTGGCAGCTAATATTAAGCAGTAATTATAACCATTCTTTCTTTTCCATACATATCTTTTTTAATCATCACTGTCTGAAAAAATGCCCTGAACAGATTGGCTGTTTCATTCGCATAGTCTTCGTGCGTTTCCAGGTATATTTTTCCATTTGGTAATAAATGTTCTCTTCCAAACTTCGCAATTTTTTCATAGAAAATCAACGGTGAATTATCAGGAACAAATAGCGCCAGCTCAGGCTCAAATTCAGTTACATTTTTATCCAATTTTTCTTTTTCATTTTGCGGTATGTATGGCGGATTGCTGATGATAACATCAAACATAGAAAATGATGGCCATAAGGATTCATCCAGAAAATCAATTTCACTAAAATTTACATGAGCGTTGTGCAAGACTGCATTTTCAGCAGCTAATGCAAGTGCATCTTTACTAATATCTATACTAGTCACCACACTTGCGGGTAGGTGTTTTTTTATTATGATGGGGATACAGCCGCTGCCAGTGCCTATATCAAGTATCTTAGCATCCGTTAATCTTGATTTTCTATCTTTTATTAATTGCTCAACCAGTTCCTCTGTTTCAGGCCGGGGTATTAATACATGTTGGTTTACTTTAAATTTAATATGATAAAACCAAGCCTCACCCAATACGTATTGAACAGGTTTATGGGTTAGGAGCTCCAGTAATGTTTTTTGAATTAAATCATTCGCAGTTTCTGTAATCTGCTTTTCTGGATTTTTTAATATATCAGTCCTTTTGAGCGATGCCGTTTTTTCAAAAACCCAATCTGTTATTACTGTTGCTTCACTAAGGCTGTAAATTTTCTGCAACTGCACAAGGAAATTCCGGTATAACTCTTTTATCGACATAAAAGCAAACATACTTTATTTATTGATACGTATTTTTGCGCCTTGTTAAATCACGAACAATATATGCAGCGCTGCCTTCAATTGGCAGCAATGGGAGCTGGAAAGGTTGCGCCTAATCCTTTGGTTGGTGCTGTTTTGGTGCATACGAGTCGCATAATTGGAGAAGGCTTTCATCAAAAATATGGCGAAGCTCATGCAGAAGTAAATTGCATGAACAGCGTTGCAGAAACTGATAGAGCTTTAATTAATGAAGCTACACTATATGTTTCGCTTGAGCCATGTGCTCACCATGGCAAAACGCCACCTTGTGCAGATTTAATCATCAAACATAAAATACCAAATGTTGTAATTGGCTGCCGAGATAGTTATGTTGAAGTTGATGGAAAGGGAATTGAAAAATTAAAGGCTTCGGGAGTGCAGGTTATATACGGCATTCTGGAAAAGGAATGTCTTGAGTTGAATAAGCGTTTTTTTACTTTTCACGAAAAGCATCGCCCTTACATTATTTTAAAATGGGCAGAAAGTAGTGATGGCAAAATAGCTGCCGATGCAAATTCAAGGTTACTGATAAGTAATGAACTTACAAATCGCCTTGTACATAAATGGCGCACAGAAGAAGCGGCAATTTTGGTGGGAACAAATACAGCGCTGCTGGATAATCCTTCATTAACTGCAAGACTTTGGCCAGGTAATAATCCTGTAAGATTAGTAATTGATGCAGAACTGAAATTACCAACGAATTTAAAGTTGTTTGATGGAGCTGTTAAAACAGTTGTTTTTAATTTTCATAAAAATGCAGAAACAGAAAATCTGATTTATTATCAATTAGCAAAGAGTGGAAATTTACTTCCCCAAATTCTTGAGGCTTTGTATAACATGCAGATACAGTCTGTAATGGTGGAAGGCGGCTCAAAATTATTACAGTCTTTTATTGACGAAGGTTTGTGGGATGAGGCTATAGTTATTTGCAATGAAGGACTGATTGTTGGGAATGGATTAAACGCCCCCATGCTAAGAAATAATAAATTGTTTTGTGAGCAAAAAATATACACAGATAAAATATCTTTTTACAAACGCCAAGAAGCCAAATTAGAACAGAAATGAGTGATCCGGATTTTTATACTACTATTGAGAAACCATCTAACGCTGAATATAAAGACCGCGGTAGTAAGTTTCTTGCCTTTGCTTTTCCTTTGGCTACGGTTGAAGATTTTAAAACAGCATTGCAAGACTTAAAAAAAGAACATCCAAAAGCTGTACATCATTGCTTTGCTTATCGTATAGGAACTGATGGGAATAATTTTCGTTCATCTGATGACGGTGAGCCATCGGGTACTGCGGGTAAGCCAATTCTTGGGCAGATAGACAGCAAGGGTTTAACCGATGTTGCCGTGGTTGTTGTACGATATTGGGGCGGAACAATGCTTGGCGTGCCCGGCTTAATAAATGCTTACAAAATGTCTGCAGCGTTTGCGCTACAAATTACGCCGGTTGTTGAAAAGCAAATAGAAGTAGTATATTCCATTGAGTTTGATTATACCAGAATGAATGAAGTGATGATGGTTATGAAACAGTTTAATTGCTCTATTCGCTCAAACGAAACGTTATTATTCTGCAATATAAAAGCCGGTATCCCTAAAAACAGGCTCGATGATGTATTAAACAGACTAAATGACCTGCAGACTGTTTCTGTAAAAAAAATCGGATAATAAACGAGTATTTAGTAATTTTCTAAAAACTATATTATGGCTACTGAAAAAAAATACAAAAGCTTTTGGAGTTTTTACCCGTATTACCTTACTGAACATGGTGACTTAACTAATCGCACTTTACATTTTATAGGCACGGCAGGTCTTATCTGTATTTTAATTGCAGCCATAGTTTTGCAAAAATGGTGGATGCTGGCTCTTATACCAGTTTGTGGTTATGGCTTTGCGTGGTTTGGTCATTTTTTTATCGAGAAAAATAAACCGGCAACTTTTACTTATCCCTTGTATAGCTTGGCTAGTGATTTTGTCATGTTTTGGCATATACTTACCGGGCAAATTAATAAGAAATTGGAGGAGGCAAAAAAGATACTTAACTGAAGATGAATATTGAATCTATTCGTGATTATATTTTGAAAAAGCCGGAAGTAACCGAAGGCTTTCCTTTTGGAGAAGAAACACTCGTTTTTAAAGTAAAAGAAAAAATTTTCTTTTTAACAGGGCTTGATAGTTCACCACTTCAATTTAATGTAAAATGCGATCCTGATAAAGCTATACAATTACGTGAGGAATATCCCGAAACTGTTTTGCCAGGTTATCACATGAATAAAAAACATTGGAATACCGTTGTGGTTGATGGTAGGTTATCTACAAAGCAATTAAAAGATATGATTGATCATTCCTATCAACTTGTAAATAAATCAAAAAAGAAGTAGTTATCATTTCGTTGCATATTTCCAGTTACGTCCTTTGCCTTCAGCAATCCATTCTAATGCAGTTGCCAT
>JBBQPX010000379.1:0-3397 GCA_038216775.1 Chitinophagales bacterium | reverse complement strand
GAAGTTGGCACTGCTTATAAACAACAAAGTCGTGAAGCTGCAATAAAAATTGGTCTAGATTTTTTTGGTGTGAAAATGAAAGCAATGGTTGAACAAACCGAAAGCATCGCTGCGGAATGTTCAAAAAGAATTACTGAATCGAAAGTTCAGGTTCCCCCTTCAGGGGGCGGAGGGGGCTTCCTGGTACATTGCTGGCGTGGCGGCATGCGCAGCGCAGCCATTGCCTGGTTGCTGGATATGTATGGTTTTAAAGTGTATCAACTCGTTGGGGGTTATAAAGCATACCGCAAATGGATACGCACACAATTTGAAAAAGAATACAACTTTAATATTATTGGTGGATATACCGGCAGCGGAAAAACTTTGCTGCTGCATGAGTTAGAAAAACAAGGCAATGTAATTGTTGATTTAGAAGGAATAGCCATTCATAAAGGCTCTGCATTTGGCTCTATTGAAGGTGTGCCGCAGCCAAATCAGGAAACATTTGAAAATCTTTTGGGAGAAAAGTTTCATGAGGCAAATAATGAAATGCAAAAACAAGCAGACTCCGGTTCCCCTATCCAGAGTGCAGTCGAAGCAAGGGGGTTAGGGGGTTGCATCTATTTAGAAGACGAAAGCCAGCGCATCGGCAACCTCCAAATACCAATGCCGCTTTGGACTACCATGCGAAAATCGCCAGTGCTTTTTATGGATATTCCTTTTGAACAAAGACTGGATTATATAACAGGCGATTATGGAAAGCTGAAAAAAGAAACGATAAAAGATGCCATTATCCGTATTCAAAAACGTCTTGGTGGATTAGAAACAAAAAACGCTTTACAATTTTTAGAAGAAGATAATTATAAGGAATGCTTCCGCATATTGCTAAGCTATTACGATAAATGGTATTACAAAGGCCTACACAACAGGGAAAATATTTCAACCCTGCTAAATAAAATACCTTGCACGGGCGTTGATACAGAAATCAATTGCCAAAAAATATTATCATGCGATATTATAAGTATTTAGTCATTGCCTGTTTTGCTTTTATTTTCTCTGCAAAAGTATTTTCACAGTCATCTGATATGACGGGGCTTTGGACCGGCTTAATGTATAACGATACCACAGAACTTAGCTATCGTTACGAAATTGCCATCAGCGAAAAAAATGGCAATCTCGTTGGTTACTCTCAAACTTTTTTTATACTGGATGGTCAGGAATATTTCGGTGTAAAAAAACTAAGAATTACTGTCGACGGAAATAAAATTATTACGCAGGATGTAAAACTGCTCGATAATAACTATCCCATTAAACCACCCAAAGGAGTTTATGTAATCAACGTTTTGAATTTTGAAGAGAAAAATTCAATCGGAGTTTTAAGCGGCATGTTTGAAACCAACAGAACTAAACAATATGCGCCTGCAACAGGTTATATTCATGTAGAAAAAAAGAATGACGTAGGTAAATCAGAGTTGGTAAAAAATTTGCAGAATCTTGGGCTTGGCGATGAACTTTCTTTTATAGAGAAAGAAAAACCTGCAGAACCTATTGCTATTGTAAAAACAACAGAAGTAAAAGAGCAGCCGGTAGCAAAAGTTAAACCGGTTAAGGAAAAGGCAGTTAAAGAGAAAGAACCAACAGTTGCAAAAGTTAAACCAAGTAAGGAAAAGGTTGTTAAAGAGAAGGAACCGATAGTTGCAAAAGCTGAAGTTGAAAAACCATCAGACGCTAAACTAAATAAAGCAGCACAAAATTTTAACGACCGTATTATTGAAACCATTCAATCGGTAAATTATACATCAGATAGTCTAGTGCTTTCTTTATACGATAATGGTGAGATTGATGGCGATACGGTTAGTGTGATAATGAATGGAGAAGTAATTATGCCGATGGTTGGCTTAAGTACAAACGCTGTCCGTAAAACAATTTATACCAAAGACATTAAAGACAGTATTCAACTTGTAATGTATGCGGAAACGCTGGGAAGTATTCCACCTAACACTGGTTTATTAATTGTGTACGATGGAAAAGACCGCTACGAAATACGCTTCAGCGGCGATTTAAAAAAGAATGCTGCAATAGTTTTTAGAAAAAAAGAATAGTAAATTTCTATAGAAAACATATAAGATGGATAAAGAGAATGTAAATGCAGGCGCTGCAGAACCGATAAGACTTACTCAATTTTCACGTGGTGCAGGCTGCGGTTGTAAAATTGCGCCGAAAGTGCTTGATGAAATTTTAAAAACAAATTTCTCTTTTCCTTCGGATGATAAATTGCTTGTTGGTAACAGCAGCAAAGATGATGCAGCCGCTTATGATTTGGGAAATGGAACAGCACTGATTTCCACCACCGATTTTTTTATGCCCATAGTTGATGATGCATTTGATTTTGGCAGAATTGCCAGCGCCAATGCTATCAGCGATGTATATGCTATGGGCGGAAAGCCAATTTTAGCCATTGCAATTTTAGGCTGGCCGGTTGAAAAACTACCAGCCGAACTTGCGCAAAAAGTTCTGGATGGCAGCCGTAAAATTTGCGAAGAAGCAGGTATTCCTCTAGCGGGTGGGCACAGCATTGATAGTGCCGAACCAATTTTTGGCCTTGCCGTTAGCGGACTTGTTGATATAAAAAATTTGAAAAAAAATAATACAGCCAAAGCTGGCGATGTAATATTTATTACAAAACCGCTTGGCGTTGGTGTTTTATCTACAGCACAAAAAAGAGGTGTAATAAAACCAGAACATATTGATGTAATGATAAAACAAATGACACAACTGAATAAAATTGGCGAAGCTCTTGGTAAAATTGAAGGTGTTACAGCAATGACAGACGTTACCGGTTTTGGATTGCTTGGCCATTTAATTGAAATGGCTGAAGGTTGTGATTGCTCTGCAGAAATAAATTATTCAACGCTTCCGGTTGCTGAAGGAGTAAAAGAATATTTAGCACAGCGAATTGTGCCTGATGCTACTTACAGAAACTGGAATAGTTATAGCACCAAAACAGGTTTTGAAAAGGGCGTTAATGTAATGGAAGCGTTTAATTTATTACCCGACCCGCAAACTAATGGTGGCTTACTTATAACAGTTGATGCGAATTCAGTTGAAATTGTAAAAGCAATATTAAAACAGAACGGACTGGAGAATTTTGCTGAACCAATTGGTAAAATGACAGAAGTTTCTGATAAAACTGTTTTTGTTAAACAATAAAATTCGTATTCTTGTAATCAAAATTATTAAGTATGAAAAAAGTCTTATTTCTTACTGTATTACTGGCTACATGCACTTATTCTTTTGCACAGGTAACTTTACAAAGCCTTGTAAAACCTGGCACTAAACTTATTTATGCTGTTGAAGCTGGTGAAGAAAAATATGACTTTGTTGTTACGGTTAAAGCGCTTACGCCAGCGCTGATATT
>JBBQPX010000378.1:0-3409 GCA_038216775.1 Chitinophagales bacterium | reverse complement strand
ACCAACAATGCATCATTAATGGCTGAAATAGCCAATATTGCAGGCGGGTTGGTTTGCGAGGAAGTTGGTACCGTTGCTATTGATAAAGAAAAATTACTTGCAGAGTGTAAACATTTATTAAACTGATTTTTCCAGACTCGTTTTCTGGATTTTCTTTTTAGAATCAGCTTCTGCTTTATCGAGAAATTTATCAAAGTTTATAAAAAGCTCAAAGCCTATTTTAACCAGTACCAATATCATGATAAAGAATTTATTAAAACCCAGCACCAAAAACATACTGCCAATAATAACCACAAACTGCTGAATGAATATTCTGCCGTAAGGCTGAAACATCAACTTACTCATAGAAATTGTCTTGTACGCTCCTTTTAAAAAGAAACTATACAAAGTTTGCAATGTGTAATAGGTAATAAATATCAACAAAACCAAAAGACCATCATTCCCCAATACTTTTGGAATAGCGAGGTAAGAATTAAAAAAAGATGTGTTTTTAAAAAGGCCGCTTACACCGAAAAATATCTGTGTTTGCACAAAAACGAAAAAACCATAGTGGAAAATAAAAAAGACAATAAGGAATAAACTACTGAATATCGTCATGCCTCCATTAGTTCCCCAAATATCATCTTGTTTTACAATAGCCGCTACCGCAATCATTTTTACTACATTAACAATACCGATAATTATAGTTTCCAGGCAAAAAACGAGAAATATATGGGCTGCATTCCAGCCTTCGAACCAAACACCGTAAACAGGAATAAGGTTTGCTAAAATCAGCATGTAATCACCGGGTGTAAGTTTTCTTAATTTCATTTAAAATTCTATCAGGTTTATGCGTGGAAATTAGATATTTTTGAGCTATCAACAAATACCCACTAACACGTATGCAACAATTTTCATTAGCTATTCACGGCGGAGCCGGAACTATTTTAAAAGAAGACATGACTCCTGATTTGGAGCAGGCATACATCAAAGGTTTGGAAGACGCCCTCTCTGCTGGTTATGCAGTGCTGGAAGAAGGAGGCTCTGCAGTAAATGCGGTAAAGGCTTCTATTGTAGCTCTGGAAGATAACCTCTTGTTTAATGCAGGGCGTGGTTCTGTATTTACAAAAAAAGGTTTACAGGAAATGGATGCAGCCATAATGGATGGAAAAGATTTATCTGCCGGCTCTGTTGCCGGAATACGAAACGTGCGTAACCCTATTGAACTTGCTGCAGAAGTTATGCTGCATAGTAACCATGTTTTTTTAAGTGGCAAAGGTGCCAATGATTTTGCTATTAAACAGGGTATAAAATTAGAGCCAGATGAATATTTTTTCTCACAGTTTCGGTACGATCAGTGGAAAGAAATCCGCGACAGTGATAACTACTCCTTAGACCATACACACAAAGGTGTGGAAGAGTTAATGAAAGATAAAAAATTTGGAACTGTTGGTGCAGTTGCCTGCGATCAACACGGAAATATTGCCGGTGCTACAAGTACCGGGGGTATGACTAATAAAAAGTACGGACGTATAGGCGATAGCCCAATTATTGGAGCAGGAACTTATGCCAACAACGCAACCTGCGCTATTAGCTGCACCGGACATGGTGAGCCGTTTATCTGCGCTGTGGCTGCACATGATGTAAGTTGCCTGATGGAATACAAAGGGATGAGTTTGCAGGAAGCTATGCACGAAGTTGTTCATGTAAAATTAATTAAACTTAATGGAGAGGGCGGTATGATTGGTATTGATGCAAAAGGAAATGCAGCCATGTTGTTCAACAGTGCAGGCATGTACCGCGGAATGAAAAACAGCGCAGGAGAAATGAAAATCGGGATTTACAATGATTAAAAAAGGGTTGAAAATAGTTGAATGTAGTTGAAAGGTTGAATGTAGTTGAAGGGTTGAATTTTATCACAATCTTCAACAACTTTCATCAATCTTCAACAACCTTCAACAAAATTAAGCTATGAAAAAAATTGCCGTTATTGTTGCCGGAGGAACCGGAACACGAATGAACGCAGATATTCCTAAACAGTTTTTGTTACTACAGGGAAAGCCAGTTTTGTATTATACACTTAATACGTTTTTACAGAGTTACGACGACCTGCATATTATATTGGTATTGCCCGAAGAGCATATTGCTGTGGGGCAGGAAATTATTGACGCTTTTTTTGATTACAATCGCATTAAAATTGCTATAGGTGGCCGTACAAGATTTCACTCTGTGCAAAATGGTTTGCAATTGATTGAGGAAGAAAGCATAGTATTTGTACATGATGCAGTGCGTTGCATGATAAGCGTTGAGCTGATACAAAACTGTTACAATGCAGCTATGGAAAGCGGCTCTGCTATTCCTGTAATTGACAGCAAGGATTCCATAAGAATGATAACTGAAGATGGTAATGAAGCGATTGAGAGAAGCACGATAAAACTTGTGCAGACACCACAAACCTTCCATAGCAAAATACTGTTACCTGCCTACCAGATTGATTACAAAGATAAATTTACCGATGAAGCAACCGTAGTTGAAGCCTTTGGACTAAAAGTGCAATTGGTTGCAGGTGAGGAGAACAACTTTAAAATTACCCGACCGGTAGATTTGATATTGGCTGAATATCTGCTTGCTTGATAAAATTACCCTGTCTTTTGATGTTTAGCTCCATAGGAGCGTAATGTTAGTAGAAAAAATGGGTTCTGTAGAATTCAGGTAGCTCCATAGGAGCGATATGTTAAACATGTCGCTCCTATGGAGCTTAATACACATTTGGTAATTAATGTAGCTACTGATATGCCGCTCCGATGGAGCTTTAAAAACAACTTTATTTAACTACGCTACGGGGCAATTACTTTTTCAACCATTTTATAATTGCAGGAAGTTTATTTAACCGGATAGAAGAATATTTTTCTTCAAACGCACCAAAACTGCTATAAAAAAAAGCAAGACTACTCACATCACTGCCTTCAAAATCCAATAGCAAATTTGTTCCTGCATGATCTTTTATGAATGCGTTAATAAGTGCGTGAGAAGCTCCAAGAGTTTTTCCGTTGGGATGATTGCCCACTAGAATATAATACGCTCTACTGTGCGAAAAAAAGAAGACAGCAGAAGCTATCAATTGCTTTTCTTTTGTGTAAACGCCGTAGGCTGTTGCTTTTTCTTTTTTATGTAGAAGTTTATATAGATTTTCAAAATTTGCAAAATCTTTATCCGGTGTACGATTATTTCCAACTGCGTATTCTTTAGCAATGGCAATTACATCAGCCACTGCAATATTTTTATTTATGGTTAGATGGAATTGTGCTGCTTTTTTAATATTGCGTTTTATGTTATCTCTGAATGCGCTGTATATTTTTTCATAATCGCTGTTCAGATCTAAAATATAGTTAACTCTTTCATACAGTTTAAAATCCTTCAGCTCAAAAAA
>JBBQPX010000377.1:0-3420 GCA_038216775.1 Chitinophagales bacterium | reverse complement strand
CATATTTTAAAGCATTATCAATGAGGTTATTTACAAGCATCTGTAAAAGCAGTCTGTCCCCATTTATAAAAATATCATTATCAATATTACTTTGCAATTGCTGATGCGGATAACGGGTAACAAAGTCCTGCACACATTTGGCAACCAGTTCACTAAAATTAGTTTCTTCCAAGGTAAGGCGATAACCGCCGGCTTCAATTTGTGATGAGAGCAACATGTTATTGCAAAGCGCATTGAGGCGGTTAGTTTCTTCCAGTGTGGTTTTTTTGAGGCGCTGTTGCTGGCTTTCATCGAGCTTTCGCTTCTGCATGGTTTCCAAATTAAGCTTTGCAACAGATATAGGTGTTTTTAATTCATGTGTAATAGCTATCATAAAATGCTGCTGCTGTTGGCTGATTTTAAGCTCACGCCGCACTGCTCTAAATACAAAAACTGCACCCGTAATTATCAGCAGAAAAAAAGTAACGCCTTCGCCAAGATATTGTGCTGTTTTTCTTTGTTTTAATGAAGTAATTTCTTCGAACGCTGTCTCGTAATTATTGTCGGTTTTATGTAATTGCCCAATTTCGTACTGCGCCATTTGTTGATTTTGCCTATTTAAAGCAATAAACCACCAGATTAATGCAGCTAATATATACGCAAGCAAAATCCAGTACAAAAGAAATATGGAGCGGAGTTTTTTTGTTTTTTGCGGCATAATGAGTCAACTGCAAAGGTAGGTTGTTGCTGTTAATCAACCTGCTTATATAAATCGGCATTTATAATCAGGCTAATAATTACACCGTTGTTATATTGAAAAACGTTGCTTCCGTTTACCTCCCGGGATAATTGCGCAATCTGGCTTATAAATCCGCCCTCCATTTTTACAAGCGGCGAAAATTTATACCCTAATAAAATACCAACCCTGTTTTGATCGAAAATATTTTCGTTAACGTTTTTGCCAAAGCCAACAAAAACTTCATCATAAATTGCAGTGTAAGGTGTTTTATTGGTAATTATTTTACCTTTTAACGGTATTTGCAAACGAAACATATAACGGAGCCTATTCGCAAAAACAAACTCATCTTCCTTGTTTAAGGAGGCGTTATTGTATTTACCATTCCACCTTTGTTCCAGAATAAAACGATGGCTCATATCCACTCTACCGCTTTTATCATTCAGTGTGGCCATTTCGTAAATTCTGTGTTCGTTGAAGGATTTACCAAAAACATTAAGCGGAATATCACCGTAATTAAAAGTTTTTATCCATGCATAACCAAGCCTTAGTGTAAGTTTTTGATTTGCTTTATAGTTTACGCCAGTTCGCAAAAGGCTTTGCTGCCAATCTTTAATAATATTGTCTCTGCGCCATTGGTATTCAGTATGCAGGCTCCATTTTTTATTTAATCCAAATGTGCCATTGTAGGCATACCAACCAATAGTATTTCTGTCGCTGATGCGTGTGTTTTGTGCACTTAAAAATATAGAACTAAAGCAAAAAATGAATACGAGCAATTGCTTCATCAATAAAAAATTTTAGGGTGATGTGATTATTGCAATTTATAAAAAACACAGCGATTTTTATTCATAGTTTTCTTTTGAATATAACTGGTGACGCAGCATCAGTTGCTAGCTAGGAACATGGCGCTCCTACGTAGATAAAGAGCAACTAATATCATGTTGAGCCAATAAACAAGGAGAAAGGCCGCATTATTCAACAATGAATCAAATTACTGCGCCAGTTACATTCAACCAATTAATAGTAGTTTCAAATTTGCAACCTGCTTTTAATGCATTGATAATAAGTTTTTCTGTTCTTACTAAATAAGCATCGCCGCAATTTTTGGTTACATAACCGGGGAATTTTGCATTGCCTGCATTTCTGTAATCACAAAATTCCCAGGGGTGAAAATAGAGGTTTACATACCCTGCATTATTTAAAGCCGTTTTGCAAAAATGCCAATACAGCCAAAAAGGAAAATTGTGAAAACTCAACCAGAATAATGGAATACGAAAAATAGGTGTAACGCTGCCCGGCAATTGCCACATTTCCTTTTCCTTAAATAATAATTTAGGCTTTGTAAGATGGTTGTACCTGCCGGGCAACCAAGTAGGATTTAAGGAAGAATTGTAAAAATATCCTGCCTGTTTTAAAGCATCAATATCAACAGGCATCATGCGAGGCATCCTAAATCCAGATACTGTATTTCCTGTTATTTCTTCCAGTACGTCTTTAGACTTTTGCAGGTCTTCCACCTTAAATGTACTGTGGTAATAAGCGTGTGATGCTATTTCGTGGCCAGCAGCATTAAGCTGCTGAATAATTTCTTTTTTTGCCAGTGCATAGGTAGCCGTACAATAAAAAGTTACTTTAATGTTGTATTTATCAAGCAGCTTTAAGAGCTTTTCCAAACCATTTGTGGTTATACGTATCTGTTCATCAAAAGGCAGGTTCCCTTCATATTCAAATGGCATATCAAACTCTTCCACATCATAACTTAACAGCACTGTTTTTTGCATACACATTAGTTTCTTTAATTCTGTAATGAGGTCTTTGCTTTACCTGTGTAAAAATTTTGCCAATGTAAATGCCAATAATACCGAGCACAAACAATTGCAAGCCGCCAAAAAAAACGATAGTGGCAATTAAAGACGACCAACCGCTTACAGCATTGCCATCAAAATAACTGTATAAAATATAAGGCATATACAGAATTGAACCGCATGCAAAAATTAAACCCAGGTAGGTAGCGAGGTGCAAAGGCTTTACGCTGTGTGCAGTAATTCCCTGCAAGGCAAATTTGAACATTTTACTAAATGTATAACTGCTTTTACCAGCATTTCTTTCCGCAGCTTTATATTCAATGGCATATTGCTTATAGCCAGTTAACTGTGTAATTGCCCTTAAAAATAATTCTGACTCTTTGGTCTCCCTTATCATTTCGCATATCTCATTATCAAGTAAGCGAAAATCTGCAGTGCCTTTTTCTATTTTTACTTCCGAAATTGCATTCATCAATTTATAAAAAGCGTTAGATGTTATTCTCTTAAAAAAAGATGCGCCTTCGGTATCAATCCTTTTAGTATAAATAATATCGTAGCCTTCTTCCCATTTATCAATCATTTCCGGAATTAATGATGGAGGATGTTGCATATCTCCATCCATAGTAATTATACAATCTCCGTTTGCTATATCAATGCCAGCTTTAATAGCGTTCTGGTGTCCGTAATTACGGGCAAGTTCCACGTAGTGAAAAATATCGTTTTGATTAGATAATAATTTGGCAATAGATAATGTACTGTCGCTGCTGCCATCATCTACAAAAATTACCTCGAAAGCGTAATTGAGTTGGCTGATTACCTTTAGTAATGTTTGAGCTAATAATTCAATATTACCTTCTTCATTAAAAACCGGAACTACGATTGAAATCTTTTTCATAG
>JBBQPX010000376.1:0-3427 GCA_038216775.1 Chitinophagales bacterium | reverse complement strand
AAAAGAAAACAACAGGAAGCAGACAGATTATAATACACTAGTTATTAAAAATACAAGGGAAGTAGTTGCTTCCCTTTTTTTATTATTACACAATGGATACCAGCCTTAATAAATACATAAGCGAAACCGGTTTTTGCAGCCGCCGTGAAGCAGATAAATATATAGAACAGATGCGTGTTACCATAAATGGCGTAGAAGCCATGAAAGGCAACAGGGTAAGGGAAGGCGATGAGGTGCATGTTGATGGAGAACGTATAGGTAAAAAAAAGCAAAGCGTTGTGTATATGGCATTAAATAAACCCAAAGGAGTTACTTGCACAACCGATTTAAAAGACAAAACCAACATCATTGATTTTGTAAATTATAAAACGAGAATATTCCCAATCGGAAGATTAGATAAACGTAGCGAAGGGCTTATTTTTTTGACCAACGATGGTGATATTGTAAATAAAATTCTTCGTGCCGGTAATCAGCATGAAAAAGAATACATGGTTACTGTTGACCAACCCATAACGCTTGATTTTATTCAAAAAATGCGCAATGGCGTTAAAATACTCGGAACAGTTACACAAAAATGTTTTGTAAAACAGGAAGGTCCGAACCGGTTTAAAATTGTTTTAGTGCAAGGCCTCAACCGGCAGATACGCCGCATGTGTGAGGCGCTTGGTTATAATGTAGAAAGCCTTAAACGAGTACGCATTATGAATGTTACTTTAACCAACTTGCCGCCTGGTAAATGGCGTTATTTTACGCCTGCGGAAATTGACACCATTAATCAGATGCTGAAAAATTCAAGTAAGACGGCGGACGGAAGCGAAGGGATGGATGAGTAAACAACTGTGTTTTAATTTCTTTAAAAGGCAAAAATTAAATAATACCTGTAACTTCATATTGCTTATAAAAATATTGTTATGACCTTATTACTAATCCTGTTTTTTTTCTTGGCAATTATTGGCTGGGTGTCATATTATACATCTGCGTCTATTTACAGAAATCTTAAGAAAAAGGATAATCCAAATGCGAGGATGTTTCAGTTACTCTCTTTTTTTGTGATGTTTGCAATTTTAACTGTCTTAGGAGGATTTCTTTTTTTTAGCAATCTGGGGCTTCACCGCTAAACTCAAAGGTTGCTGCAGGTTCATTTTTCTTATCAGCCATTCAGCAAATAAAAGGTTGGGTACAAAACCCATCCAGGCATCAATCATATACAAAACTTCGGGCTCAATGTTGAAGGTGTGCGATAGAATAATCTTCCACATTCTTAGCGTAATAGCAGAGCATGTAAGCGCATAGCTGCGTATCATAAATCTTTTGTGGGCCTTAATATCTTTAACCTTAATGGCTGTAACGGCTTTGTACGTAAACCAAAACCACAGGCAATCCAATATAATAAAGGCAATTTTTGATGGCAAATGTCCGTTGGCATAATATGCCATAACCATCCCCGCAGGGAAATTAATAAGCATAACATTATAAGCGTAAAACTTACCAATACGCCTGTGCCACTTTTTGTGATGCTTTAATATATGGTTGGAGAACTGCGTAAACCCGGCACACAAAGTAAAAATGCTGGAGAAAACGTGAATGTAAAATGCAATTTTCCATATTTTAATGTGCAAATAACTCTGCTTAAGCAATAAAAATCCAACATCAGTTTTAAAGCTTGCATATTGCGTAATGGTAATCAGCATACCAAAAGTGGCTGCACATAGCAGACTGTACACGATGATGTCTTTGCTGATATTTTTTACGGTGCTGTTCAAAAATGAGTTATACAAATAACAAAACGAAGATAAAATCATAAATTTGAGAAAACGGAGATTTTAGACAGCCTGCCCTAAAAAACTTCCTGTAAAACTCTAAATATCCACATTTCCAATTATTATAGCCGCCAGAAAAAGGAAAAAAATATTTTTTAGACATTACCACACGGCTCAACAAGTGTCTACAAACTTTTGGAATGCCTAACCGGTTAAAATTGTTTTAGTGCAAGGACTGAACAGTGATAATAATAAGAATGTGTGAAGCACTTGATTATAATGTTGAAGGCCTGAAGCGCAAACAAATAATGAATATTAACTTAAGTGCATTACAGCCAGGTAAATGGCGCTATTTTACAACTGCAGAAATTCTTGCTATTAATCAAATGCTGAAAAATTAAGTAAAATGGCTGATGGAAATTAGGGAATGAATAAAAATACTGATTATTATCACGGTTAGAAATAAGCATGGTCAGTTCCATTTTATATTGAATAGTTTAAATTGTATTTCCTTAATAAAACCAAATGCGATTTGATTTAGCTGATTTTAGAAAACGATTTTTGTTGTTATTCCTGCTGCTTTTTGCTGCTTTTGTATCTAACGGTCAAACACTTACTTTATATAGTTTTCCGTCACCACACCCATATAAATGGAGAAGTCCACATAGCTTGTTGACTAGTACAATACGTAATTACTATTCAAAAACGAAATACCAGCCACGCAGAATGCTCGGTCACATGGTGATTGAGTTAAAAAAAGATACAGTTGTATTTTTAACAGGTATGGCATCGGATGAAATATCAGGTATGAAAAACTCATTATTAAAAGAAAAGATAGGGTTGGGAGTTTTGTACAAATTGGTTAAAGGGCATATGGAAGAAACTAGCGAGGTTCAAACGGAGTTAAAAATGCGGGCTGAACTATCAAAAGTTGCATTTATCAGCTTTAAAATAAGTGATTCAGGTTATAATTACCTTCAGGCATTTGTAGATTCCTTTAAATTAAGAGGCTACGATAGTCTCTACAATGGATTTAATATGCCAAGGGCTGGGAAAGGAAGCGGCTGTACCGCTTTTGGTATGAGTTTTTTGGAATTGATCAATGCCCTACTTCCGGAATACAGCGATAAGTGGGCTGTACATATTAATGTGCCGGAAAAGCTTATTGGTGATAAATTAGCCAAAAAAAAAGTAAGTATACGCCGTCTTTTTTTTTCATTCAGGTGGGCAAGAACCGGGACGCCATATCGCAAACTGGAACTGTACGAACCGTATTTAATTTACAATTGGGTAAACGATATATGGAAAAAAGAGCATGATAAATCTGATACAAAATATGAATTTATACAGATAGGTGGCGCAAAGGGCTTACTGGTTGATTGCAGCGCCTGTTTACCTATTTCAAGTATGTTCTTACGGTAAAAGAATCTCCTGCAATAGATTGTAGCCTTAAAAAAGCAATAATATTTCTAAATTTACACTAATTACCTTACCTTTGCCGCCCGAAAGAGATAAATATATCTTTTTCAGACATTTCCCACACGGCTCATCAAGTGTTTCGAAACTTCGGAAACGCCAGTAGGGAGTAACTAAAACAGTTATGTAATGCCAAAGGTTAAAACCAACAGCAGCGCCAAGAAGCGCTTTAAAGTTACCGGTACCGGTAA
>JBBQPX010000375.1:0-3428 GCA_038216775.1 Chitinophagales bacterium | reverse complement strand
CCTATTACCAGAACAGGTGCCGAAGGAAGATTACCAAGTGTTGCATTATTATAATAAAATTTATCGTAAGCCTTTGCTATTACTTTACTTACCGGAAAAATATAAAACTGAAACTTTATCAGCAACACAAAAAATAAAATCATAACTATGGGAAACAACCAAGGGTAAGGCGTAAACAGCAGCCACACAGCAGGCGCAAGGAAAAGCAACGCAAATAAAATGGTTCGTAAAAATATCCAGGATTTGAAAATAATTTTTAGCACATCGTTTTTTTGCAGGCCTGCGTAAAGTTCTTCTTCAAAAGTTTTAAAGCTATCTTTTTTCAGGCAGTAATATGCACCTGCAATGGAGCCACCGGAAATAGTTGAAATAACATCTACCTCCGAAAGTATTTTTAATTCGTTTAGTTTTTTTAAAGTGCCTAAATGAAAAGCGGCAGCTCTGTAACCTCCTCCTGATAAGGAAAGTCCAATTTTATTATTTGATGCCTGCATGGCTTTTGGTATTAGTGTAAAAGGGAAATAAATATAATACACAGTTTTAATATTTCCAAGTACTAATTTAATATTCTTATTAGAAACTAATTACAGTGTATTAACGGTATTTATAAAGTGGAGATTAATAAACCAATTTATGCAACTTTGAGGCTGGCAAAAAAAAGCCCGGATGCTTAAAACATCCAGGCCGTTAAAAACTTAAACAAATTATTTAGTACGTTGGCTTCACCCCAATATTATAAAACATAAAGCTCCATTTATCTGCCTGCTCCTGTATAGTTTGCTGTGTGCTGCGGCCAGCGCCATGTCCTGCTTTTGTTTCAATACGAATTAAAACAGGGTTAATTCCTTTTTGATTTTCCTGCAGTGTGGCAGCGAATTTAAAAGAGTGAGCAGGTACTACACGGTCATCATGATCTGCAGTGGTAACCATCGTTGCAGGATAATCAGCAGGTTTAATATTATGCAGCGGAGAATAATGATATAAGTAATCAAACATTCCTTTACTATCTGCCGAAGTACCATAATCGTAAGCCCAACCAGCACCTGCTGTAAACTTATGGTAGCGTAGCATATCCATTACACCCACGGCAGGGAAAGCTACTTTACACATACCCGGTTGCTGCGTAATACAGGCACCCACAAGCAGCCCGCCGTTACTGCCTCCTTCAATAGCAAGCGTTTCACGGCTTGTGTATTTATTGTCCACCAGCCATTGTGCAGCTGCTATAAAATCATCAAATACATTTTGCTTTTTTAGTTTGATGCCCTGGTTATGCCAATCCTCACCATACTCGCCACCACCCCGCAAATTAGGTACGGCAAACACGCCACCATTTTCTAACAAAATAATATTTGATGTGCTGAAATAAGGTGTTAGGCTTACGCCGAAACCACCGTACCCATACAAGAGGCAAGGATTTTTTCCGTTAAGCTCAATACCTTTTTTGTAAGTGATAATCATCGGGATTTTAGTACCATCTTTTGTTGTATAAAATATTTGCTTACTCTCCAGATTTTTCGGATCAAACTGAAGTTTCGATTCTTTATATACTTCCGTTTTACCACTGGCAATATCCAGTTTATAAATGATGGCAGGGTTAACATAAGATGTGAACGTAAAATAAGTTTCCTTCTCATCTTTTTTTGCCGAGAACCCATCGGCAGTTCCTAAACCAGGCAATGTTACTTCTCTTAGTTGCTTTCCTGTTCTGTCGTATTGATAAACTTTGTTGATGGCATCTTTAAGGTAAGTGCAATAGAATGTTCCGCCTGCGGCAGAAGCTGAAAGCACTTCAGGTTTTGCATCAATAATTGTTTTCCAATTAGCTAATGAGGGATCGGTTGCAGGTGCTGTAATTATTTTACCAGTGGGTGCATCTTTGTCTGTTTGTATATAAAAGAAATTATCATCAACATCAACTACACTGTATGATGCTTTCATATCTGTAGTGATTGGTATTACAGTGCTACCTGGTTTTGTTATATCCTGCACATAAAGCGCATTGCCATAAGTTTCATTTGCTGTGCCTATAATTAGCCACTTTTCATTTTCGCTTACTCCACCAAACATATAACGCACTGGTGCTGCATCGTTGCCATAAACCATTTTATCTTCGCTTTGCGGTGTACCCAATTTATGATAATAGAGTTTATGATTTTCATTTTTTGCAGTTAGCACACTGCCTTCCTTTAGTCTTTCGTAATTGCTGTAATAAAAGCCATCATTGCCTTTCCAGCTGGCACCGCTGAATTTTAATGAAAGCGTATCTCCAGTTTGCTTTTTTGTACCTGCATCAATTACTATCAGTTTTTGCCAGTCACTTCCTCCTTCAGAAATATTGTAAGCAGCTATGCTTCCGTCTTTAGAAAAGCTAATACCTGCCAGCGAAGTAGTACCGTCTTTAGAAAAAGTATTGGGGTCTAAAAATACTTCCGGAGTTCCACCTTCTAGCTCTCTATATAGTACACCCTGGTTTTGCAAACCTGAATTTTTATAATAGTAGGTAAACTTGCCTTGCTTAAATGGCGCAGAATATTTCTCAAAATTAAACAGCGTTTCGTAACGCTTTTTAATTGCTTCTCTAAATGGAATCTGTCCTAAATAATTTTGTGTTACCTCGTTCTCTGCCTTTACCCATGCAGCAGTTTCTGCACTGGTATCATTTTCCAGCCAGCGGTAAGGGTCGTATACCGCAGTACCAAAATAATCGTCTTTAACAGTAGTGTCTTTCTTTGTTTCAGGGTATGTCACTTTAATAGATTTGTAGCTCGTTAATTCAGCTTGTTTGTTGCCGTTGTTACAGGCTGTAAATAAAATACAGCCAACAGCAAGAGTTAATATTCGTTGCATATGTAGTTAGGTTTGAGATTTAAGATAATATTATTTCGCTAATTAAGGAAGAATGATACAATTAATTTACGACATGGATTTGCTTCTTGTCGCAAAAAGTATCGTTTCTTTAGGTTCATCCCTCTAATTTTAATAAACTTATGTTTATTAAATGAAAAATTAACGAAACGATTTTTTACCAAAGTTCAATGCCTACCCTACTCAAAAAAATATTTTTCATAACATTTGAATAAAAAACCGTTTCTTTAATACAGCACCTACAGCGAGCATTGAAGCAACCACCCGGCTAATATTTATATTGGCTTCAGGCATGGTAATTGTATTATTTTTAGGGATAAATATTGTAACCCTTTCTATATTTTTACAACTAGACCAAAAATAAATAATCATGAAAAAAATATTAATTGCTGTTGATTATAACCCAACAGCACAACTGGTAGCAGAAACCGGTTATAACCTTGCAAAAGCAATGGGAGCCGAAGTAGTGTTAGCTCATGTTTTTGCCGAGCCTTCTTATTATGCTATTGACTACTCTCCTATTATGGGTTTTTCTGGCATGTATACCGATGCCACGGTAG
>JBBQPX010000374.1:0-3436 GCA_038216775.1 Chitinophagales bacterium | reverse complement strand
GCCTTAGCAGCAGCGCTGTTGCCACTGCACTTTTAATGCTGGAGATGCAGGGAGTGATTTTATCTTTACCAGGAAAAATTTACAAAATTTTATAATACATTTGCGCATATTTAAACTAATACCTTCAATGACCTTTTTATTAAGGCGGATTTTTACTTTATTGATCTTATTATCTGCCAATACTGTTTTCTCACAAAGCTGGCCGCCCAAATATTTAGGATCAATTTCAGAAGCCTGGAGTGATGGGCATCATAATTTTTTAGCTAAAGTAAAATTTTCTCCCAACGGCGATAATTTCTTTGCGTTGTACAATTATTATCCTTTTGGTACTGGGATAAAGCCAATGCCCGATGATATTGGTGTAGATGGGATAAAACAAGCCGTGCGAAAAAAATACAACAACGCTATACCTACCATTGAAGAAAAAGGTTATCATGGCATTTACAACGTAAGCGAATTATCGCATACTTACGGGATAGACTTTGAAAGTGATAATGATAAAAATATTTACTTACTGGGCGAAAATTATGCAAGCGACAGTGGTCAGATTGTTTTTACAAAAAAAAGCTATTACAACAACCTGATATGGCGTACCATAATTGGAGGTTCTAAAATTGAACAGGCATATACACTCAAGTGGGCAGGCGATGGTAATTTAATTGCGCTGTTGCAAACCCAATCCTCGGATGGCGACATTACAGGATATAATGGAGGCAAAGATATTTGGCTGGTAAAAATTAATCCTTCAAACGGCAATATTATCTGGAAAAAAACTTTTGGCAGCATTGCCAATGAAATACCTGCCGATTTAGAAGTATTGCCAGACAGGTCTATTTTAATAGCCGGTGCTGCCGACCCTAGTACGTTTTTACCCAGCGCTTATGCTAATACAAACGCTTTTGTAATAAAGCTGGATGAGACCGGTAATATTATTTGGAAAAAAACTTTTGGCGGTGATGGAAACGATGCAATTAAATCAATAACACTTATTAACGATGGAGGATTTGTAACCAGTGGCACAACTACTTCGGCCAATGGTGATATTCCCTCAAATGCTGGCGGTACCGATGTTTTTGTATTTAAACACAATGCAAACGGCGACATCATCTGGAAAAAAAATTATGGCAATGCCAACAACGATGAGGCCTGTGACGTTATTTACAAACCCTGCGATTCGATGATTATTGTTTCGTACGCCAAACAATTTACTAACAATACCTACAACCCATCCTACCCAAGTTATTGCCAGCTAACCGGTATTCAGGTTGGGCTTTATAATAATGGCACACAGTTTTTCTTTCAGGAGAATGACTTTGCATATCCCTCCTACTATGGCGGCACAACTATTAACGGAAGCGTTTATAATACAATGGCCTCAGCAAAAAAGGAAGGCGTTTTATTAGGCAGGTGCAGCGATGATTTAATTTACTGGGATAATTTTCCTCCATTCCCTAAATTTATTGCAAGGTCTTGCAGTGTTTTTGAATTTGGAGTTATTCTAAAACTTAAAAATTTTGACACCTCCATTTGTGCCGGTAAAACGGCATGGGGAAATACTTATTTTGTAGATACCTCTTTCTCGGATACTTTGAGGAATGCCTGCTTATCAGATACGCTCATAAATTATTATAACGTACACATTCTCGATTCAGATACTACCAGTTTTAAAGACAGTATTGTTTGCTACGGACAACCATTTAATGGTACTCCGATTTTTACATCCTTCTACTTTACAGATACTACCTCAACCACATCTATTTGCGGGCCACGGCGCTTAATTACAAAAACACATGTTATCGTTCCTCCCGAAATTAAAGCTGACTTGGGGCAGGATCAATCATTATGTAATACAGGTAATATTTTGTTGAGCGTTTCGCATCCATTATCAACTTATCTATGGCAAGATAATTCTACATTACCTACCTATTCAGCAACAAGCTCCGGGCTTTACTGGGTTCAAATAACTGATACCGCCGGCTGTAAAAAAAGAGATTCCATAAATATAAGTCTTGAAAATATTTACCTGTCTATAACCAGAAATATGACGGTTAATTCGGGTCAGTCAATTCAATTAATTCCACAAACAAATGGCACTGTTACGTGGCAGCCAAACCCTTCGCTAAGCTGTACTGTATGCCAAACAACAATAGCATCGCCAACTAGCACTACTACTTTTTATTTGCTTTCAAATAAGAACAACTGTAAGCTACAAGATTCCGTAACTGTACTTGTAAAATATAGCCCTTTCGTTTATATTCCAAACGCTTTTACGCCCGATAATAATACAGTAAATGATATATTTAAAGTGTCAACAAATATTGCCGGCGAAATAACAATGCAAGTATTTAATCGCTGGGGAAGACAAATATTTGAAACAAAAGATGCCAGAATTGGATGGGATGGCAAAATAAAAGGCTTAATGCAACAGGCGGGTAGCTATGTTTATGTGATAAGGTACAAAGGTAATTTCCCTGAAATACAAATCGAAAAGGGAAGTTTTTTATTACTCCGGTAGTAATTTTTTGTATTTTTTAGGTTTTTAAACATTTCTCTTACCTTTGCCTATGGCAATAATAAATAACTCCACATCAAAAGGTAAATCATCAAAAATGTACGAGGGGCTAACCTTCGACGACGTTCTACTTGCTCCTGCATATTCAGAAATTTTACCACGTGAGGTAAACATCAGTACCCAACTTACAAAAACCATTACGCTACATGTACCCATGCTAAGCGCAGCTATGGATACAGTAACAGAGGCAGCGTTGGCTATTGCCTTGGCAAGAGAAGGCGGCTTGGGCATTCTGCATAAAAACATGAGTATTGATCAGCAGGCCGATCAGGTACGCAAAGTAAAAAGAAGCGAAAACGGATTGATACTAGACCCCGTAACATTAACGCCAGACGCTACTATTGGCGAGGCTTTACGGCTGATGAAAGAAAATAAAATTGGAGGCATACCCATTGTAGATGCAAACCATAAACTGGTAGGCATACTCACCAATCGTGACTTGCGTTTTGAAACAAACTATAAGCAAGCAGTGAGCACTATTATGACGAGGGAAAACCTCATACTTGCTCCCGAAGGCACTGATTTAAAAAAGGCAGAACAAATTTTCAAGAAGAATAAAATAGAAAAACTACCTGTTGTAAATAAAGCCGGTAAACTTATTGGGCTGATTACTTTCAGCGATATTTTAAAATTAAAATCGCACCCACATGCGGTAAAAGACAGCTTTGGCCGTTTACTCGTTGGCGCAGGCGTTGGCATTACCGCCGATACTATGTTACGTGTAGAGGCTTTGCATAAAGTGGGTGTAGATGTTATTTGTTTAGATAGTGCACACGGCCACACCAAAGGCGTAATTGACATGCTAAAGAGAATAAAAAAGACCTATAAAAATTTACAGGTTATAGCAGGTAATGTAGCAACAGC
>JBBQPX010000373.1:0-3441 GCA_038216775.1 Chitinophagales bacterium | reverse complement strand
GCGGCATAGGCATTTGGCCCCGACCAATCGAATTGTGTACCACCGGTTGCTGTTAGCTGTACAACATTATTTTGGCAAGCAGGGCCGTTGTTAATGGCTGTGGTAACGGGATTGGCATTAATAATAAAAGTGAAAGGCTTTGAATATATTCTGCACTGCGGCGTGCCCAAGTTACCGGCTTCGGCAACTGCTAATCTAGCTTCGTAAGTTCCAGTTGCGGCGTTTGCCGGGATTGTGAAATTAAGGGACGGCGTTGCAACTGGCAGGCCAATATCAACCCATACATTATTAGTAGCGGGAGTGCGGCTTTGCCATTGAAAAACAGGATTTGTAAATCCCCCAGAGACCGAACAGGTTAACTGAAATTGTTTTGCTGGCCCTTCGCAAAGAGAAACAGGCGCAGCCGGTATACCATCAATTGAATTTGTAAGCAATGGCCCGCAAGGGCGAAATGTTATGTCATCTAACGCAAGGTCGTTTCCACAGCCGCCTTGCGAATTATTAAAAATGCGTAACACAACATCCGAAACGCCTACAGGCGTTGTAAAAAATGTTCCATATTGGTTCCAGATAGCAGAACCAAGCGTGGCAATATTACCTGTGTTATAAGTTTTCAATACCGTTCCATCAGTTTTTTCTACACTAAACGTAAGATTTGGCTGAATGGGGTTTCCATTGCAGGCTGATTGTACAATTACATTCATAATCCAGGCTGCCAGTTCGTAAGTGGTATTGCTGCAAAGCCCTTTTACCGTATCTAAATAAAAGGCACTTGGTTGAATAGATGCATTTACAAGCATAAAATAGCCACCTGCATCACCTGTGTGATCAGATGAAAAACTATACCACGAGTTGCTGAAGCAATTACTTGTATTATTTCTAACAGTATAATAACCATCATTGGGGCAATCGCTGCTTACGTATTGATAGCTTGTAGTTGCAGCAGAAAGCGGAGCTCCGGGGTTAGGTCCGTTTCCAAAAGTTATATTTACTATAGGATCACCTAAGCTGCCTTGGCAAAGCTGCGCATTGGCAGTTACCTTTAAAAAAAACATAAGAAAGAAAATAGTCGCAAACCTAAACCGCATGCACATTGTTATTTATTGCTAAGGTAAACAATGATTTTCGATTCTGTATTTAACGGCATTTAATAAAAGCTGATTGAATATACTCCATCAAATAAATATTTGGGTATGAAGTTTATCAGAAAAGTTTTAATTACTGATTGAGTTTTTTGAAAGAGAATATTTAGCAAATGATTTTTCCCCTTTTTTAGCATCAACCTTTTATACCATTTTGTAATTTATAAATTTCTTGTAAAGTTTTTTGGTCTGTAATAGCCAATCCAGCCTGCATGGGCGTTAAGTGCCTTGCCTGCTCTTTTATATACGCCAGTTCTAGAGCATCCTTTTTTTGCAGTTCCGCCACTATTCCTGTTTGTAGTTTCATCGGCACTCCCTACTTGTCCAATGGCTTCTAAAATAGTAACCAGATCAGATCCTGCATCATAATTATAAACAATACCTGTATGGCCCGGACCACTAGCTCCCTTCCTCCAAACAAAAACATCGCCCCGCTGTGGTTTAAAATTCGATTTATCGCTTCCTGCCACAAAATCAATATTGTTACTTCTTACCCCATTTCTAAATCGGATTTCAGTAGTCATAAGGCTGGTATCAATAGCAACTAATATTGGCATAACACCAAGCTTATGGAGATAAATGCCAACAGTTTCGGAGCAATCAAGATTTTTCAATCCCTCGGGTTGCAATGATGCCCTTTCTCCGGTTTGGCTGTAAGGAATATTCCGGTCAACCAGTTCTTTCATTTCTTGCAGAATCCCTTTTTCAGTTTCTACTTTAGTAGCAACAGTAATTGCCGGAATTGTTGTTGTAACTGTTTTTACAGGAGTTGCCGGGGCTTGAACAGTTTTGGAAACAGGCATTCTTATAGATACATCGTCGCTTGGTTTGTTAAAATAAGCATAGATAGTTATTTCAGAAGCGGGAATATCTTTAGGAAGTGAACCTAAAAGCTTATTTTGGTTTTGTGATCTGGAAGTAGTGGCTTTTTGAAACGGAGTGATTTTTCCATTATCAATCTTGTAAGCCCACTTCATAGTAAGTAAATCCACTTCTTCTAATTGTATAATATTTGTACCGAGGTAATAATAGGCTTCACCTGGAACAAGTGAATTAACCAATTTATCTTCTTTGTTAAATGGGCCTTCAATTTTAACTACCCTTTTTAGTGTTAGTGCCATAAATAATGTTTTGAGGTTATTTAATTTTATTAGACAATAGATATATTTTCTAATAAGGTATGAATTTTAATTTAGATATTTTTATATTTTTTTATCTCGGCTTTGATCAGGACAGCAGACAGTTTTGAGCATTCTTTTTCAAGTGTGCCATTTTACAATTTGGAAAGTAAAGGACATTATCATTCTTATTAGATATTGGTAAAAGGAGAGAATAGGGCTGCTTTTTTTATTAGTCGCTGGTTAAGATTGAAGTACTTTATCAAAAAATAGAGGTTGATCTAAGGACAAATAGAAGCGATATTTACAGGATTGAGCTTAGAGATGCTACCGGTAAACGGATGGCTTTAAATAAAACAGTTGTTCAGTAAAAAGTTATTTTTCAAGCTGTTATGTAAGCATAACAGCATCATTTTCCGGCATTGTATTTTTGCTGATTTTAGATATACTATCCAAAGTTATCTGTGCTATTTCCGTCATAGCTTCTTCGGTAAAGAACGCCTGGTGAGCAGTTACAAGTACGTTAGGGAAACTCATTAATCGCTGTATTTTATCGTCGTCAATAATACTTGATGATAAATCTTTAAAGAATAATTTCTCTTCCTGTTCGTAAACATCAATACAAAGTGCAGCAATTTTCTTTGTTTTAAGGGCTTTAATGATATCAATAGTATTTATTAACGCTCCCCGGCTCGTATTTACGATGGTAACACCAGGCTTCATCAAGTCTATTGATTGGCTGTTTACCAGGTAATGATTTTCTTTTGTTAGCGGACAATGTAACGAGATAATTTCTGATGATTTTAGTAATTCTTCCAGTGAAACATAAGCTACGTCAGTTAAAGAGACATCAGGCAAAATATCGTATGCCAGAATTTTACAGCCGAAGCCTTTCATAATTTTAATAAATGCCTTTCCTATTTTTCCGGTTCCTATAACTCCCACAGTTTTACCAAAGAGATTGTATCCCAAAAGTCCATCCAGCGAAAAGTTTTGCTCCCTAACCCGGTTGTAGGCTTTATGTGTTTTTCGAGTAATAGTTAACAGCATGGCAACAGCATGTTAGCAACATTCCATTTTTCTCCGGAAGGACCTGATGAAGTAGTAATAGACAATATGTCAGAGAATTATATGGGAGTAGTATTCTCACACAAAATACATTCTCAGATGTCTGAAATGAC
>JBBQPX010000372.1:0-3499 GCA_038216775.1 Chitinophagales bacterium | reverse complement strand
TATCCAAAACCATTAACACATAATGCGGAGCGTTAACAGCCATAGTAAAACTACCGCGGGTTAATGGAGGCTGTGCCTTTGCAACAGTATCTTTTTTCTCTACAGGTACAATGGGCTTTATAACGGGTTTTGGTTGTTCTGTAACTTTTACCTGGTTTTCTTCAGCCCTTGTAATTTCAAGATTAGTAAGGTATTTTTCAATTTCACCTCTTCTTTTCAACACATCAATCATTGTTTCAGCCTTCTCTTTAAGTGGAGATGTTGGATTGTTTGCTATAATAGTTTCCAATCCCTTAATGGCAGCGCTATCATCTCTGTTTTTAACGTTGTGTAAAGCTTCAATGTAAAGTAGTTGCGGTGTCCAGTAATTTACACCGTAAAGACTGTCTGCCTTTTTCTTTTCAGCCATTGCTTTATCAAAATCGCCCTCAATAAAAAGATTGTAGATATTCTCATACAACTTTGTTGCCTCGGGATTTTTTGGATTTAAAGATGATGGGTTGTTAAGTCTTTTTGCAGATACACTATTGCTAAATTGTGCATTTAGTAAAGCTTTGTAATTATCTGCCAGGCTTTTATTACCTAGTTTAGTGTAACAGAAATATAAATTTAGATATACCTCACCATCAAGCGTGCGGCCCGGAAAGCGCTTTAAATAAGCTTCGTACGTATCAGCAGCTAACTGGTATTCTTCCAAATCGTTTTGATAGGCTTTAGCCAATATTATCATATTATCGGCTACAATATCGTTGCTGGCACTTAATTTTTCTTCTGTTACAGGTATATTTTTTACCAACCCGTCGTAGGATAACTCTTCCGGTTGTGTACCTGCATTACCGGTTTTGTTTTTTGCGTCGCCGTTATTAGCTGTGTTGTTATTACCCTGCTGCGCAGGATTATTTATGGCTGTTTCAATGGCTGCTTTACGGCGCCAATTATCAGCATTAGTACGTGTACCCCATTTAGTTTTAAATTCGTTAAAACCTCGGGATTTTAAAGAGCTGTTGTTAAAATACCATTCGCCTTTTGTGTTATTGCTTGCAAATAAATCGGGAGCGGATTGGTTGCCGTTATTGCTAAAGGGCATTAGTTCTCCACCACCAAAATTGCCACCATCATCTTTATAACCTTTTTCTTTACGAAGTTTTCTTAATAATTTTTTTACATAATCATCTCTTTCACCGGGCGTTAAAGTTGCAATGTGTTGCAGACTGTCTTCTCTTTCAATATTTGTAATAGCCGTTGCAATTTTTATCAACGCCTCTTTTCTGTCTTGTATTTTGGCAATGCGTAAATCTAAAATTGAATCTTTTCCTGTTTGAAGGCTATCGTACATAGCAGCAGCAAGGCGGTACTGTTTGCGGCTGTAAGCAATATCTCCTAACTCCAGATAAGCACGATTTTTATAGTTGATATTATCAATGTTGTATTTCAGGCTTTTATTAAAAAATGCAACTGCTGCATTGGTATCAGGCTTTTGCAATGATAACTCTCCGGCAGAAAAATAAACAATATCGCGGTATGCTTCGTATTTGTCACGATGGCCCATTTTAGCAAGGTTGCCAATTGCCTTATCCAACTCTTTAGGGTTAGCATTGTTCCTAAGCATTTTTGCATCGTTAAGCCTGGCATGAATATCCATTAGCGGATCAACCGTGTGCTTAGACGCTTTTGAATAATATTGCGAGGCTTTATCAAATTTACCTCCCTGCTCATAAAGCTGTGCCAGCAAAAATTCCCAGCGGGCTTTGTCTTGATTATTATCTGCAGCCGACAATGCTTTTTCAAGATATACAGCCGAGCTATCGTAATTGCCTTGTTTAAAATGCCAGTATGCATTTACTTCAGCCAAATCATTATTTAATCTTTTAGGCAGATTAGGATCAACCTGTAAAGTGTTTATAAGGCCACCGGATTCGGCAAATTCATTTTCTTCAATTAAGGTACGTGCAAGCCAAAGAATAGCATCATTGCGGCTTGGCGGTATTGAGGCAACCTTCTGCAGTATATTTCTTTTTTCCTTGTTGGCAATTGAAATAGTTTCAGAACCAACTATGCGGTCATCATCATCATTTTTTCTTTTTCGTGGAAAAAGATTGTAATTGATAAATTGAAAAGTCATTAATGCCGAATCGAAATCTTTTCTGAAATAATATGCTTTGCCAATTAAGAGATACATATTATCAATCCAGTCATTGCGCAAATCGTGCAATAAAATACCTGCGGTAGAAGTTGTTATTACAGAATCAAGCTCTATTTTTTGCGCTGCAGTTGCATCCAAAGTATATGGATAAAAAGCCAGCCTGTTGGAGTAGTCATCTTTCTGCGAAAGTTTCGCACGTTCCACAACTCTGTTTACCTTGTTATTGGCATTAAAATAATAATTGTAATGCGTAACTGTATTTTGATAAAAGTTGCGAGGAACTGTAAATTTTTTATCAGCAGTTTTCTCGGATCCGAGTTGACGATTCTCAAATTTTTCCGGTTTTTTTTCTTTACCAAACGGATCAAGCGTCCATGTGGGTTGTGAAAAAACCGGATTTAAAAATCCGGAAAATATCAAAAAAATAAAAAGCGGGCTTATAGTTCTCTTCAGCATGAATTAAAAAGGTTGAATAACAAGGATAAATATCGGTTATTTTTGGTAAAACTGCTTATAATAGGCCCGATTTAATTTAGTTTAATAAATTTTTAGCACCTGATGGGAGAATTAAAATTTAATATGAGAATTTTATGTAGAAGAATAACGGGATAAGGGCTTTTTTAATTGCTTTTTCAACTGCATTTCTTAATTTTAACGTTTAAAGATAAATATGGCTAAATTAGATGCCAACAGTACATTAAAGCGATTGCGTAACAGGTACAGGCTAGTGGTTATGAACGAGGATACCTATGAAGAGGTGGTTAAATTTAAACTTAGCCGTTTAAGTGTTTATGTTTTTTTAAGTACTGTTTTTGTGGTTTTAATAGGATTAATTGTCGCATTATTGGTTTTTACCCCGCTTAAATATTACCTGCCCGGCACAGGTTATGGAAATGCAAAGCAGATAAAGGAATACAAAATGCTTAAAATCAGAACTGATTCCATGGAGCAGGCACTCGATTATAAACAGAAATATCTGGATGATTTACGTAAAGTTTTAGAAGGCAAAACTCCGGTTTTAGACACTAATAAACTGCAGTTGCCAAAAGTAGAAAATATAGAAGAGTAATTTTTATCATAAAATTCAAGCATATGTTTAACTCAAAATCCAAGTCATCTCTTGATGCAACCTCCTCAAACGCCAGTACTATGATTGGTGCAGGAACAGTTATTACCGGCGATTTAGAAAGCAACGGCGATATAAGAATTGATGGCGTTTTAAAAGGAAATCTTAAGGGGAAATCTAAAATTATCATTGGTTCCGAAGGCGTGGTACATGGAAATATTGAAGGCCTGCAGGCTGATATTATGGGCCATGTTACCGGTACTATTAAAGTTCAGGAGCTTTTGTTTTTG
>JBBQPX010000371.1:0-3518 GCA_038216775.1 Chitinophagales bacterium | reverse complement strand
CTTTACCCAAACTGAATCTGTTTGTGCATTGGTAGTCGTGTATTTTAATGGATTAATACCTGCCTTTTTAATATTTGCAATTTCGCCTTTGAGATAAGAAGTGACTGGAAAAAATCTTTGTTTATCAAGCGAATCATTTTTTAATGCAGTTATTACTTTCTCCGGTTTCCCGGAATTATTACAAGAAAATAAAACAACGCAAAAGCATATAGATATTACCAGGGAAATCAATTTCATGTATCAAATTTAAAAGGAAAGGACGGCATTGCAAAACATACTAAACAACAAACGCAGCAATACCAAAATGTATTACTGCGTTTGTTGTAATTTATATAAAAATTAAAACCCCTTCACTAAACCAAATTTAAGCCCTATTGCGTATGGTTTTTCTATTAGGGCAACTCCTCTGCGGTAAGTAGAAAATACCTGATAACGAACCTGCGGGCCTACTTGTAAATTATAAGAACCTAATTTGTAATTCATATATGTTTCAAAACCGAGATTTAAATTCCATGTTCGTATTGATGAAGGCTCCGATACATAATTTTTTAAATCGGTAGATATGATATTTGCTTTACCACCAAAAACATAAGTCGGCTGCACAGTTCCACCAGCATACCAATCCACATGGTTATTACTCGAAAGTTTATAGGCTAAGCCAATAGGAACTGAAACCTGGTAAGTTCTGTTATGTAATGTTACCGGCTGTGCATTAGAACCACTGTAAATATTTGAGGTAGATGAAGTTCTTGCGGAAATATAAGAATACCCTGATGACGGATCGTTAAGTAAAATGGTAGTTACCACCGGATGATTAGTTTCATTGGCAGCAATATTGTAACTGGTGTAGTTAAATTGTACGCCTGCTTTAAACTGCAACCTGCTGGCAATATTGTAGTGTATTCCTAAACCGGCTTCTAATCCTAAACCTGGTCTTTGGCTTATTACATCATTAATATCTGCAGTGGCAAACGCAGATGATGAACCTTTAGACTTAGTACTTAGCTTACGATAATTTACAGCAGGAGTTATATAAAACTCAAATTGTGTGCGTTCTTTCCATTTGTTTTTGGCAGATTTATTATCGAAAACATAATTTTCTATCCATTCTTTTTCATCATTTGTTAATGATTTTTTTGAATCTGTTGCAGGTATTTTAGAAAAGGTTTTTACATCTGCGCCATTTGTTGATTTATTTAAGCCAGCCTTTAAATCAACAGCATCAACTGTCGCGGTTTTATTTAATGAAGCAAAATCATCATCGTCAGAACTTTGTGTATTGCTGTTATTATTTTTTGCATTTTTATTTGCAAGTGTTTGGTTCTTTTTATTATTTGCTGCAACATCAGCAAAAATTTTATTCGATTTAATGTAGGTATCTACAACCTGAATAACATTTTCATCCTCGTTCTTCAATGAGCTTTTTTCGATAGTAACTAAGCTTTTATCAGCTGATGAATTGGCCGAAGCGTAAAAATTAAGAGGCCTGTTGCTTTTTACAATGGTATAAATATGGAAATCAGTTTCATTGGTTATAACATCGTCAAATGCATGGTTATACAAATCAGAAGCTACCTCTGTTTTTTCGGTTTTGCCTATAACAGCAACCTGTTTTTTGTCAGCTTGTTTTTGGCTGTTAAAAGTTGTTGCTGAATTGTTTTTTGTAATTATGTTGTTTACGTCGTTGTTAATAGGTTGAGTTATACTGTTTTCTCCGGTGTTTAAGTAACCAATAGATAATAAGCCAGCAATTAAAAGCAAGCTCATAACAATAGATGGCCACCTGCGGCCAGGGTGAATATTGTTGTATATGCTATACCATACCCGCTTAGAAGGATACATTCTAAACTCGTCTGCTCTTTCCTTTAACAGCAGCTCAAAGTCATCGTTATAAATTTCATTTTCCATCGTGCTAAAAACATAGTAGTTATTGGTAATGCCAATATTAAATTTTTATAAATCAAAATTTAATCTGGTGAAACTGCCCCAAAGAAGTTTGTTTTCTTCTTTGTTTTTTGAATTATTTTTTTTCTGATTAATATTTCTTCAAGCATTGCTTTTGCTCTTGTATATTGACTTCGGCTTGTGCTTTCCTCAATGTCGAGTAAAAATGCAATCTCTTTGTGCGAATAACCTTCAATAGCATATAGGTTTAAAACTGTTTTATAACCTAATGGCAAAGCTCTTATACATTCCACAATCTGCTTTGCCTGCATTATCGAAGGAATCATTTCCTCCCTTATATTTAATCCATGGGCATTTGAAATATCAACACTATCAGAGAATTTTTTATTCTTTTTTAAAATATTAATGCAGGTGTGTACTACAATCCTTCTAATCCAACCTTCCAACGCTCCCTCGTTTCTATACTGATGCATTTGGGTAAAAACCTTAATAAAACCTTCTTGCAACATGTCTTCGGCATCCTCACGGTTTTTTGCAAAGCGGTAGCACACCCCTAACATTCTTGGGCTAAAACGGTTATATAACGCTTCCTGTGCGGTTGCATTATTCCGTAAACATCCACTAAGCATGAGCTCTTCCGTCATATTTGTGTTTTGATTACCCTATAAATATAGACAAAATCATTTGTAATTATGCTGCATTGGGGCTTGCTATAGCATGCTTTAACATTTAGTGAAGATATTAACAGAAAGAATGCTGATTATTAGAGGAGTCAGTTGTTCTAATAACTTGAAATATAATGCCTTAATGCAAAAAGCGAGGCTGTTACAATAGTAACAATCCCGCTTTTTTTAAACAAATCTCTGGTTTAATTTAAAAGTTGGCTCTTACACCAATAATAAAATTACTGCAAGCGGTTACAATTCCTGAAGAATATGGGCGATAACGCTGGTTTGTGATATTTTCCCAGCCGGTTGTAATGAGTATGTTTTTTATTACTTGATAAGATGCTTTTACATTAAGTGTGTACCAACCTGGCGAATAGGGTTTGCCATTATTATCTTTTGCATAAATATCAGTTTTAGCCTGTTCTGATGGAGCTAAATCATCATTTTTTATTTGACTGTTGTAAACTGCACCCGCTTCAATAAACAATTTTTTATGTTGATATTTTAACAAAGTGCTTCCGTAAAACGGAGGGGCATGACGAAGCGGAACCAGTTCATTCTTTACATCGTCTGTTTCTTTTCCAGTTATCCAATTGGCATGTGTTTGTATGGATAAATCTTTGATAAAATAATACTGCATACTGGCTTGAAAGCCCCAGATTGTAGCCTTAGCAACATTTTGCAATGATTCTACACGGCTTTTAACGCCATCAAAAATTATACTGTCCTGTCCATTAAATGTTGTTGGCCGCCTTACAATTGCATCATTAAGTATGGTATGAAAACCATTTAGTTCAACTTTCAATTTTTGATTGATAGTTTTTACAATCCCAACTTCAAAATTCCAGGCATACTCAGGAGTTAAATCGGGGTTTGGAACAGCTACATTGCCCGGAGCGCTTTCAAATAATTTACCCACATCGTCAACATTTGGCATTCGGTAAC
>JBBQPX010000370.1:0-3528 GCA_038216775.1 Chitinophagales bacterium | reverse complement strand
GCCTATCATGGAAAGCAACTTACCGAAACCGAAAAAATAATCATTAAAACTGCCGCCAGGCAATCTACGCATCCATTAAGCAGGTTAATTGCATCTTCATTTACCAATTTGCCAGATAAATCTTTACACACCATTAATTTTAAAGAATACAGCGGTAAAGGCTTAACAGCCTTAATAGATGATGTTCCGGTAAAAATTGGATCTGCCAGCTTTATAGATGCCGGCGGCAGTTTGCTAACTTACGATACTGGTACATCGGTGCATGTAATGATGCACAATGCGCACGTTGGTAAGTTCAGCGTGCAAAATCAATATAGAACGGGTATTAGTGAAATGATTGCCGGTACAAAAAATAACGTAAACAGCTTATATGTGTTATCTGGCGATAATGATACTGAAAAAGATAATCTTAAAGAAATATTCGGGTCAGAAACAGAACTCCGCTTTAACCAATCTCCCCAACAAAAGCTGGATTTTATTAAAATACTGCAACAAAAAGGCAACCAGGTATTAATGGTTGGCGATGGACTTAACGACGCAGGCGCATTAATGCAAAGCAATGTTGGCATTGCTGTAAGCGAAAATTCAGCCCAGTTTTCTCCGGCAAGCGATGCTATACTTGATGGAAGTAAGGTATCGCTGCTGGATAAATTTATTGCCTATGCCAAAGCAGGTAAGCGTATAGTTATGGCTAGTTTTATTTTATCAATTTTATATAACGTGGTTGGCTTATCCTTTGCCGTACAGGGTTTATTATCACCCATGGTAGCGGCTATTCTTATGCCGGCAAGCAGCATCAGTATTGTATTATTGGTAAGTCTGTTATCTTCTCTGGTAGCCCGTAAAAAAGGGCTGTAAATGCAACCTGATTAAAATCATGTTTTAGTTTGATGCTCATCAGCCTCAAAAATATTTCATCAAAGTAATTTTGACTATCAATTAAAATATACACTTTGAGCGCATTATTTATTCTTATTGGCATCAGCACACTTGTAGCAGCTGGGTTTTTAGCTGCTTTTTTATGGGGTGTAAACAATGGACAGTATGATGATGATTATACACCTTCAATCCGGATACTTTTTGATGATAATAAGCCAACAACTAAAACTTCAATTCCTTCAAAAAAATTAACCCAAACTAAATAATCACATGCAGGTAGAAAAATTTTATTATGACAATCGTATTGTTAAAAACTTTGCATACGCCACCATCCTTTGGGGTGCTGTTGGTATGCTGGTGGGCTTATGGGCTGCGTTACAGCTTGTATACCCTCAGTTAAATATTACGCAGTACGGTTCATTTGGGCGTTTGCGTCCTTTGCATACCAATGCAGTAATTTTTGCTTTTGTTGGTAACGGAATATTTATGGGTGTTTACTATTCGTTGCAACGCCTTTGTAAGGCACGCATGTTTAGCGATAAACTTAGCAATATTCATTTTTGGGGCTGGCAATTTATAATTGTAGCCGCCGCTATTACGCTGCCTTTGGGTTTAACACAGGGGGCAGAGTATGCAGAACTCATCTGGCCTATTGACCTGGCCATTACAGTTATCTGGGTTGTTTTTGGCTGGAACATGTTTGGTACAATCATTAAAAGAAGAGAGAAGCATTTGTATGTTGCCATCTGGTTTTATATAGCCACATTTGTAACTGTTGCGGTTTTGCATATTGTGCGTTCTGGTCAGTTGCCATATAGCTGGTTAGAAAGCTACAGCTGGTATTCAGGCGTGCAGGATGCACTGGTGCAGTGGTGGTATGGCCACAATGCGGTGGCCTTCTTTTTAACTACACCATACTTGGGGCTCATGTATTATTTTCTGCCAAAGGCGGCTAACCGTCCTGTTTATTCCTACAAACTTTCTATTATACATTTTTGGTCGCTGATATTTTTATACATCTGGGCAGGCCCACACCATTTGTTATACACCGCATTGCCAAATTGGGCACAGTCTATTGGTATAGTATTTTCAGTTATGTTGATTTTTCCGAGCTGGGGTGGAATGATAAATGGGTTACTTACATTACGTGGGGCATGGGATAGGGTGAGAGATGATGTGATTTTAAAATTTATGGTGGTGGCAGTAACGGCTTATGGTATGGCAACTTTTGAGGGGCCGATGCTTTCACTTAAAAGTGTGAGTGGAATTGCTCACTACACCGATTGGATTATTGCACACGTACACGTTGGCGCATTGGGCTGGAACGGTATGTTAACATTTGGAGTTCTGTATTGGCTGATGCCAAGGCTATTTAATACCACACTTTATTCTAAAAAACTTGCCAGTAACCATTTCTGGCTGGCAACACTCGGTATTTTATTTTATGCCATACCCATGTATTGGGCAGGCATACAACAAAGTTTAATGTGGAAACAGTTTACAGAAGCTGGTCAGCTAAAATATACTTTTTTAGAAACGGTTACTTACATGAAGCCATTTTACGCCATGCGTGCTTTAGGTGGAACACTTTACCTGACAGGTGTTTTTATTATGTTTTATAATATTTACAAAACGGTAAAACAAGGTAAACTGGTAGCCAATGAAGAAGCTGAAGCAGCACCACTAGAGAAAGTTTATGCTAAGCACAAAGGCGAACACTGGCATCGTGTTATAGAAAGAAAGCCAATACAATTTATGATTTTTAGTTTAATTGTGATTTTGATTGGAGGTATCATTGAGATAGTACCTATGTTCCTCATTAAATCAAACATACCCACTATTAGCAGTGTAAAACCTTACACACCGCTGGAATTGCAGGGCAGAGATATTTACGTGCGGGAAGGCTGTTATGTTTGTCACTCACAAATGATTCGCCCTTTCCGCAGCGAAACCGAACGCTATGGCGAATATTCAAAAGCAGGTGAGTTTGTATATGATCATCCTTTTCAGTGGGGTAGTAAAAGAACAGGTCCGGATTTGGCCAGAGAAGGTTCAACTGCAAATGGCGGTAAACTTAAAAAATCTGACGGCTGGCATTTCCGCCATTTCCGTGAGCCATCCTCTATGAGTGAGGGTTCTGTTATGCCGGCTTATGAATTTCTGTTGAGGCAAAACCTGGATACTTCAATTACTGCCGCAAAAATAAATGCTATGCGTGCACTGGGCGTGCCTTACGGAAAAGGTTACGAAAAACAGGCAAATGCTGATTTGATGACTCAGGCCAACAGTATAAGAATCAATTTAAAAATTGAGGGTATTGAAGTGCCTGCAAACAAAGAGGTTATTGCCTTAATTGCCTACATACAACGTTTGGGAAAAGATATCAGTAATAATCCAACACCAACCACAAATAAATAAACAATGTTCAAATTCATAAAACAATATGCCGAAACAATCAGCCATGTCAATATCTATCCTATGATATCGCTGTTTATATTTTTTCTGTTTTTTATTGTACTGCTGGTACTTGTAAAAAAAATGAAGAAGGAAAGGGTTGATGAATTAGCAAATCTTCCCTTTGATAATACCGAAACAACTAATCCCACTTTATAAATATTATAGCTCATGCTTCTTAAATCTATAAAAAAT
>JBBQPX010000369.1:0-3535 GCA_038216775.1 Chitinophagales bacterium | reverse complement strand
CGGTTTTTAGTCTCCATCTCAGTAATTTTCATATGTACGCTTCTCTTATCGGCCGTAAATAAGCCTTTGTATAGCAATATTGCAACAGCTTTAACAAGCAATTCGGCCTTTTCATTTACTTCAACCAGAGATAGTTTAAGCCAAAATGATAGCGTAAGCAGCACAGATTTACTTTATAATAACTTGCAACTTAGTGTAAAGGGATTATCAAAAAAAGCATTTGATTATGCTATGAGAGGATTTAACCACCTTATTGCAGCAGGCAGACTTAAAAAAGAAAATATAATTTCGATAGCTGATTTTAGTTTACCCTCATCAAAAAAGCGATTGTTTGTAATTGATTTAGATAATGAAAAAATTATTTACAATACGTACGTAGCACATGGTGTAAATTCTGGTAAGGAAATGGCTAATGACTTTTCCAACATACCAGCAAGTTATAAAAGCAGTTTAGGTTTTTATGAAACTTTAAGTACTTATATGGGCGGCAATGGTTATTCTTTAAGATTAAATGGTCTAGAAAAAGGCATTAACGACAATGCAAATAACCGCGATATTGTAATACATGGAGCTGCATATGTAAATGAAGATTTAATTAGAGCTCAAGGTTATATTGGCCGCAGTTGGGGTTGCCCTGCATTGCCAGAAAATTTGCTGAAGCCGATTGTGAATACAATAAAAGATGGCAGTTGCTTATTTATTTACAGCGAAAATAAAGCATACCTCAACAAGTCTAAAATTATAAACGCAGCTTAATTTACCGTTTTCTCCACTTTTACTAATACAGCTTTGGATACAGGCGTATTGCTTTTATCTGCAACACTATTTATTGGAACCAACACATTTGTTTCAGGAAAATACGTTGCCGTACATCCTTTTGGAATAGGGTAGGGAACTACTAAAAATTTATGAGCCGTTCTTTTTCTTCCATCACTTTCATTAAAAATATCAACCACGTCGTTTTGTTTTAACTGACGCTTATTCATATCTGCCTGGTTCATTAAAATTACCCTACGTTCGTTGTAAATGCCGCGGTAGCGGTCGTCAAGCCCATATATGGTTGTGTTAAACTGGTCATGACTGCGTATAGTCATCATCACTAATTCATCTTCCGCTACAAGAATGGGAGATATAGTTGCTACGTTAAATTTTGCTTTGCAGGTATCAGTATCAAAACTTCCTTCCCTATTACAATTAGGTAAATAAAACCCGCCCGGTTCACGCACTCTCTTATTGTAATCTTCAAAACCCGGAATGGTTTTTTCAATATCGTTTCGAATAGTGTCGTAATGCTCCAGATATTTATCCCAGTTTACTTTACCATTGCCAATAACAGCTTTTGCCATTTTACAAACTATAACAGGCTCGCTCAACAAATTATCGCTTATCGGTTTTAAAATTCCTTTTGATTGCTGCACAACGCCCATAGAATTTTCGCAGGAGACAAACTGCGCTTCATTATTCATCATATCCTCATCGCTGCGGCCAAAACAGGGGAGAATCAAAGCTTCTTTACCATGCACCAGGTGACTTCTGTTTAATTTAGTGCTAACGTGTACGGTAAGGCTGCATTTACGCAAAGCTTCGGCTGTAAAGTTAGTATCCGGCGTAGCCGATAAAAAATTACCGCCCATAGCAAAAAACACTGTTGCTTTCCCATCGTGCATAGCTTTTATACTGTCAACAACATCGTGACCGTGTTTATGTGGCGGAGTAAAATTAAAATGTTGTTCTATCGATTGTAGTAATTCTTCTGAAGGCTTTTCAAAAATACCCATGGTTCTATCGCCTTGCACATTGCTATGCCCACGTACAGGGCATGTGCCTGCACCGGGTTTGCCAATACTGCCTTTCAGTAGTAATAGGTTTGCAATTTCCTTTATGGTGTCAACAGCATTTTTATGTTGCGTTAAGCCCATGGCCCAGCATATAATAATTTTTGTTTTATCTTTTAAAATATCTGCAGCTTGTTTTATTTCTGCCAAATTAATGCCGGCTTCATCAGCCAATTGCTCAATATTTTGTTGCCGAAGATGATTAATGAAATTTTCAAAACCTTCTGTGTTTGCTTCAATAAACGTTTTGTCAAATACTTTTCCGGGAACTTTATTCTCTTCTTCAAGCAATAAAATCTCAATGGCTTGCAACAAAGCCATATCGCCATTTATTTTTATAGGCAGAAACAGGTCAGTTAATGCACTATCAATCCCCAGAATGCCTTTTAATTTCTGTGGATTGTTAAAGCCCATTAAACCGGTTTCGGGTAATGGATTTATAGAAATTATCATAGCTCCGTTTGACTTTGCTTTCTGTAAAGCAGTAAGCATACGAGGATGATTTGTTCCAGGGTTTTGCCCAAGTATCATAATTACTTCGGATTCATAAAAATCTTCCAGCTTCACAGAGCCTTTGCCTATCCCTAAAGATTCGCCAAGTGCAACGCCACTGCTTTCGTGACACATGTTGCTGCAATCCGGCAAGTTATTTGTGCCGTAGGCTCTTACAAAAAGCTGGTACAAAAAAGCTGCTTCGTTGCTTGTTCGGCCAGATGTATAAAAAATAGCTTCATCAGGTGAAGCTAAACTGTTTAACGAAGTTGCAATCTTCTTAAAAGCATTATCCCAACTAATAGGTTGATAATGAGTTGCACCTTCTGGAAGATTCATGGGTTCTGCAATACGGCCTTTTTTGCCAATTTCATAATCCGATAATTCCGCTAAATTACTCACCGCATTATTTGCAAAAAAATCTGCGCCAATGGCTTTTGCTGTGGCTTCGTCAGCAACAGCTTTCGCTCCATTTTCGCAATATTCTGCTATGCTGCTTCGTTCATCATCTGGGTCGGGCCAGGCGCAACTCGGACAATCAAAACCACCTTTTTTGTTTAATTTATTTAACGCTTTTAAACCCCGTAGCACCCCTGCTTCGCCAAATACGTGCTTAAAGCTTTGGAAAATTCCAGGAATACCGGCGGCAGTTTTTGCTGGTGGCCCAAGGGTAAGCCCCGTAAATATTTCAGGGTTTTCTGCGTTTGGATTATCATTTTTTTCTTCTATCAAAACTTAACAGGTTTTGTTTGGGTTAACAAAATTGTCACTTTGGTCTTCGGTGGTTTCGTCAAGACAAATAAAATCTTTCTCTATTAGTATAAACAAAGTTTCGCCGCCGTCGGTTTGCATGTTTGTGTTAATACCGATAACATCATTATGTACCCAGCTTTTTGCAAATGTGTTGGGTATATAAATTGTTATTTTATTGTTTTCGAAAACAGCCGATAATTCGGTTGCAGTATTAACACTTTGAAGTTCATAAACAAGTTTGCTTCCTGTAAAATTTGTTTGTTCTTCAAGGTGCCCTTCATCAGCAAGTTTTTTTACTTCTGATTTTGTTAATCTCAATCTTAGTGAATTTCCTTTAATTCTTAATTTCATATTGCGTTAATTCTTTCGTTTCCGGCATAAATATTAAACCGGTCATTTCTTAAAAAACCAATTAAAGTTATGTTGTTTTCTTTAGCCATGTCCACTGCCAGGCT
>JBBQPX010000368.1:0-3546 GCA_038216775.1 Chitinophagales bacterium | reverse complement strand
CTCATCTCCTGGATCAACAAAGAAACGTCCTCTGTCCTGTAATTTATCAATTGAGTAACCAGTTGTTCTTTCTGTATTTTTAGATAATAAAACACCGTTACTTCTACCTGGAATATTTCCTTTCCATGGGCGGTAATCAGTAAAACGGTGAGCCATTACAGCTTCTCCGGCAGTGTTGGTAAGCATATTGCTACGCAAACCTATCAAACCTCTTGAAGGAATATCAAATTCTAAATGCTGCATTTCACCTTTGCTTTCCATAATCAGCATTTCACCTTTACGTTGTGTAACAAGGTCAATTACTTTACCACTGAATTCTCCAGGTACATCCACTACCAGGTTTTCATAAGGCTCGCATTTTTTACCATCAATTTCTTTAACCAAAACCTGTGGGTTACCCACGGTTAATTCAAAACCTTCTCTACGCATGGTTTCAATTAAGATACCAAGGTGCAAAATACCACGGCCATAAACCAAAAAGCTATCAGCACTGTCGCTATCTTCAACACGTAATGCTAAGTTCTTTTCAGTTTCTTTCATCAGTCTGTCACGAAGGTGACGAGATGTTACAAACTTACCTTCACGTCCAAAAAACGGAGAGTTGTTGATGCTGAACATCATACTCATCGTTGGTTCATCTACACTAATAACCGGTAATGCTTCCGGAAATTCAACATCGCAAATTGTATCGCCAATATTAAATTCTTCCAATCCAACAATAGCACAGATATCTCCGGCACTAACTTCTAATGCTTTCTTTTTACCAAGTGCCTCAAAAGTATATAGTTCCTTTACTTTCATTTTTTTAATGCCGCCATCAGCCTGCACCAATGCAATTTGCTGACCTTCCTTAACAGTTCCTCTTGCTACTTTACCCACTGCAATTCTTCCTAAGAAAGAAGAATAATCCAGTGATGTAATCTGCATTTGTGTGGTGCCTTCATTTATTTTAGGCTCTGGCACGTGCTCTAAAATAGCATCAAGCAATGGAAAAATATTATCCGTTTCTGTTAATGAAGTATTCATCCAGCCGTTTTTGCTGCTACCATAAATAGTGGGGAAATCCAACTGCTCTTCGGTTGCATCAAGGTTAAAGAACAATTCAAAAACTGCATCATGCACTTCATCAGGGCGGCAATTCGCTTTATCAACCTTATTAATAACTACAATTGGGTGTAAACCTAATTGCAAAGCTTTCTGCAACACAAAACGTGTTTGCGGCATTGGGCCTTCAAAAGCATCAACCAAAAGCAACACACCATCGGCCATTTTTAATACACGTTCAACTTCACCACCAAAGTCACTGTGACCTGGGGTATCAATAACATTAATTTTGGTGCCTTTATAAGTAACTGAAACGTTTTTACTAAAAATGGTAATACCTCTTTCTCTTTCTAAATCGTTGTTATCCATTATCAATTCACCAGTTTCCTGGTTATCACGGAAAATATTTGTACTGTGCAGAATCTTATCTACAAGGGTTGTTTTACCGTGATCTACGTGGGCAATAATTGCGATGTTGCGGATGTTCATAATACTAAATGCTTTTCACTTCAAGTTGCAGACTGCAGTAAAGCCAATGGGCTTATCTTTCACAAACTATTACTTGTAGCTGTTTTTAAGGGCGCAAAGGTACGCTAAACAGGCCGTATAACAAGGTTAATTGTATATTAATATGGTAAAGGATTACTTTTAACAAGGCAATAGTATTAATACATAAAACACGTTGATAATGAACACAATAAGAAAAATTGGGATAAGAAAAAGGATAGCTTTGGTTGCCCACGATAATAAAAAACACGATTTAATTGAGTGGGCCGAGCATAATAAAACCACTTTAGCCCGGCACGAGCTTATTGCCACCGGCACCACCGGTAAGCTGTTGGAAGAGAAATTAGACCGAACCGTGAAGAAAATGCTAAGCGGTCCATTAGGCGGCGACCAACAAATTGGTGCGATGATTGCAGAAGGTAAAATTGATATCCTAATCTTTTTTTGGGACCCGATGGAAGCGCAACCACACGATAGTGACGTAAAAGCGTTGTTAAGATTAGGCGTTGCCTGGAATATTTTACTTGCCTGCGACAGGGCAACCGCCGATTTTGTATTAACATCGCCTTTAATGCAGGAAGAGTATGAAACGCAAATTCCTGATTACAGTTCGTATATGAATAGAAGGGTGCCAAATTAAAATATAACCTGTTTTGTAAATATGAGTAAGAAGAAAACATTTGTACCAAATATTGCGCTTTGCATTCTTCTGGATTTGGTGGGCATGGCGAGTTACTTTATCCCTGCATTGGGCGAGTTTGCTGATGTGGTGTGGGCGCCAATTTCTGGCTATTTATTTTTTATCCTATTTGGTGGCAGGTTCGGTATTATTGGCGGTGTACTTAATTTTCTGGAAGAGATTATTCCTTTTACAGATATAATTCCATCTTTTACAATCGCTTGGTTTATCAGGAAAAAAGAAGCAGATAAATGGCTGGATAATAATACGCCGGTTGTTTAGTAAATTGCATAACAGTAACTATGCCTTTTCAACTACAATCATCATATAAGCCAGCGGGCGACCAGCCCGAAGCCATCCAACAATTAACGGAAGGCATTTTAAACGGCGAAAGATACCAGACACTTTTGGGTGTAACCGGTAGTGGTAAAACATTTACCATGGCAAATGTTATACAAAATGTACAAAAGCCAACATTGGTTATCACACATAATAAAACTTTGGTGGCGCAGTTGTACGGCGAGTTTAAACAGTTTTTTCCTGATAACGCTGTTGGGTATTTTGTATCCTACTACGATTACTATCAGCCGGAGGCTTATATGCCCGTAAGCAATACTTACATTGAAAAAGATTTAAGCATTAATGATGAACTTGATAAACTGCGTCTGCAGGCAACTGCACAATTATTAAGTGGCCGCAGAGATATTATTATTGTTGCCAGTGTTAGTTGCATTTACGGTATGGGGAACCCTACCGATTATGAAAACGGCATCATCCGCATTCAGCAGGGGCAGGTAATAAGCCGCCAGGGTTTCTTACATGCATTGGTAAATTCTTTATACAACCGCAGCGAAGGCGATTTTACAAGAGGTACTTTCCGTGTTAAAGGCGATACCATCGACATAAATTTACCTTATGTTGATTTTGGCTACCGCATTACTTTTTTTGGCGATGAAATTGAAACCATCGAAACGCTGGAACTTAGCAGCGGCAAGCGTATCAGTAGTGTAGAAAACGCTGCCATCTTTCCGGCAACTTTATATGTAGCACCAAAAGATATGCTGCAAAAAGTAATACACGAAATACAGGACGAGGTTGCTGCGCAAGAATTATATTACAAAAACTCCGGAAAATATATTGAAGCACAACGCATCAGCGAACGTGTTAATTACGATTTAGAAATGATACGTGAGCTGGGTTATTGCAACGGCATTGAAAACTACTCCCGCTTTTTCGACAGAAGGAAACCGGGGACCAGACCATTCTGTTTGCTGGATTATTTTCCGAAAGATTTTATATGCATTGTTGATGAAAGC
>JBBQPX010000367.1:0-3572 GCA_038216775.1 Chitinophagales bacterium | reverse complement strand
CTTAAAATCCACGGAATTATAAGGATGATATATAAAGACTACTATTATGCAGCCGCATAAAAATTTGTGAACATGAGGTCTGTGTAAATAAAACAAGAATAGAAATCATCATGTCAAATAATCATCTATACCGGGCAGATTATTACAGGCAGGCCCTGTTGCCATTATAGTACAGAACGAAAAGGAATTTAGGCAGCCCGCTTAATTCGCTCTGTATCCTACCTTACAAAACTGTGAATGATACAACATTTTTTCAAAGTTATGTAACAGGTATAATCAAAAAAAAAGTCAACTTTGTTTTACGATTATTTATAAAATTAAAAATCACATTACGTATGAATAACCTTACTGAACTTCGTGGAAACTGGAACGAGATTAAAGCAAAACTGAAACAAAAATTTGGTATGCTTACGGATAGAGATTTACTATTTGCCGAAGGCAAGCAGGACGAAATGCTGGGGAGGCTGCAGACTAAACTAGGTAGAACAAAGGCTGAGATACATAAAATAATTTCGGATTTATAAACTCCTTCAACCGTGCATACTTCTTCAACCAGCGCTCTACTGGCATTTATTATAATCACTTCATTATTTAACGCAGCGACTCCCGCATTACTTAGCGTTCCATACCGTTAAATGTCAGCATTTTGAAATAAGTTTCCGGGCATAGAAAAAGACAAGTCTAATAAATGCTTTTATCATCCAAAGCAGCTTTTAATTTCAAGGCGTCAGCCATTCCTGTTTCTTCATCAATGGTAAAAAGTGCTTTTTAACTACGGGTAAGCAATCGAATCAGAAACCTGCAAGGTTATTACAGAAGAAAGGCTAATTCCATTATCTGCAATAAGTGTAGTGCCTTTTACTTTCACCCAAACTCCATCGTCAAACATGTAAATACCTTCAGTTACAAAATCAAAATCTGTATCTGCATTTTTTTGATGCACCATATCCAAATGGCTTTGAAAGCAAACAGTTTACTTGTTTTCCATACCTGAAGTTGCGGGCTTTTTTATAATCACATTTCCGAGATCATCTTTTTGTGTATTAAGATTCAGCTTCTTTCAAAAATCCATCATAAACTAATAATAGCTTCTTCGTTTTTTGATGCCCGTGGAATTGCGTGAAGATCAGAAAAATTCTGCCAGCGTGCTTTGGGTGATAATTCGCTTATATTATTCATGGTGTCTAATTTTATTTTTGCCTAACACAGTCGCCTTTAAGGATTCGAAATTATTTGTGTTTTAGCTTAATAAATAGCAATCTGCAATATAAAACTATATTCTACGCTGCTGCCCTGGCAAGCGTGTTTTACAAAACGCTTGCAATGATTCGTAACGATAATAAAGATTCTTAAAGGGAAACGGGCATCAAACTGTGTAATAAAATACCCAATCTTCAATTTCTTTTGCAGCTGCTTATTTTAGCATTAAGAATAGAAGGGCTAAGAAAGAAAACACTAAATAATCTCCCATCTTGCACAAAAAAAATTTCTCATTCGTTGAAAACCCTTTACCAAATTACATTTGGTTAGGATCAGGTGATAGATTCGATACAAAAACAGCAATGCAAACTTGCTTGAATTACAGCCTGTTTAGATGTAATTTTAAACTAAACTGATTGTTTAGTACTATAATCGAATTATAAAAAATAAAAAATATTGTAAAAAAAGATGGCACAGAATTTGAAATTATTACAATGTGGCCTTTTAAATAAAAAACTATACTCTTTAACTGGCAGTAATTAATTCAAAAAAACTATTCATTAAATTAAAAATCATGGGAAATCTACTTTATACCATCGCTGTAATTTTAATAATAATCTGGGCAATTGGCTTTTTAGGGTTTGCTGCCGGCGGAATAATTCATATATTGTTAGTGATTGCAGTTATTGCTATAGTACTAAGACTTATTCAGGGTCGCAAACCACTTTAATATTAAACACTTTTTGTAAAATTTAAAAATAAAAAACATGGGAAACTCAAACAACGGAAAATTAATCAGCGCATTATTAGTTGGTGCTGCCATAGGCGGTGCATTAGGTATTTTGTTAGCGCCAGATAAAGGTAGCGAAACAAGAAAAAAGATTTCCGACAAGAGCAGTGATCTTACCGGTGCCGTTAAAGACAAATTCGATTCTATTGTAAAAAAATTCAAAAAAGAAGTAGATGCTGTTAAAGAACAAGCCAACGAATATGCAGAAAATGGAAAATCGGCTTTAGAAAACATGAAGCACAGTTAGTATTAAGCCCTTGGCAAAATTAGTTATTACAAAGTAGCCAGGTGTTAGCGCATCTGGCTACTCAATAAAAATAATACTATGAGTAATACCAAAAATATAATTGATCCTTTGCTTGAAAAAGTGGAAGCTTATGGCAAAACAACCTTTGACTTATTAAAATATAAAACGCTCGATAAAACTGCTGAAGTGTCTTCAACATTGATATCAAGAATTATATTAATTGTTACAATTTCGTTTTTTGTTATGGCATTAAACATAGCAGCAGCATTGTGGATTGGAGATATGCTTGGCAAAGCATATTACGGCTTTCTTGTAGTTGCCGGTTTTTATGCTATTGTGAGTATAATATTATTGTTGGTACATCGCAGCATAAAAGCAAGATTAAATAATGTGATTGTAAAGCAACTTTTTAATTAATTTATTTTATGACTCCTATTAATACATCATCAGAACTTAAAGCAGCCATTAAAGAACTGGAAGCCAGGCAGGCAAGTGATTTGCGTATTTTAAAAGATGAAATGGAAATTGTGGGAGAAAAACTAAAGCCTGGAAATCTTCTAAAAACGGTTTTTAACGATGTTATGGATTTGCCTGATTTAAAGACAAACCTCCTCAATTCGGCTATTGGAATTGTAACAGGAATATTTGCAAAAAAACTTATGATTGGAAAAACAATCAATCCTATAAAAAAACTACTTGGCCTCGTTTTAGAAACTTTTGTAGCAACAAAAATTTCTAAAAATGCCGATGAAATCAAATCTACTGGTGGGTCAATTTTGAAAAAAATATTTCAAAAGAAAGACCATGCGGAAAATACAATAGAGAATACAAGCGAATAAAAGCAAACTGTAAAATCTTGATTAATAAGATTGCAGTTAAATTTTTAATTAATAAATAAGTAAAAATGAAAGCAAATATTGGAATTACTGAAAATAATATTAAAACTACAGTAACGTTGCTAACAGCAGCATTAGCTAATGAAATGACATTGTACACAAAAACAAGAAAATTTCATTGGAATGTTGCAGGCGAGAGCTTTATGGAATATCACAAACTCTTTGAAGGGCAATATAAAGAACTCGAAGAGGCAATAGATGAAATAGCCGAGCGCATAGGCAAGCTTGGCCATAAATCAATAGGCACTATGCAGGAGTTTTCAAAACTTTCTGTAATTAAGGAAGCGCCTGGAAAATATCCTTCTTCTAAAGATTGCCTTATGGAACTTTTAAAAGATCATGAAACAATCGTTATTAAATTAAGAAAAGATATTGATATTTGCGCCGATAAAACAAAAGATGCCGGCACAGCAGATTTTCTTACTGGGTTAATGAAACA
>JBBQPX010000366.1:0-3584 GCA_038216775.1 Chitinophagales bacterium | reverse complement strand
GAAACTTTCTAAAAGAAAGCAAACGAGCATTTCCATCGCCACTAACATCGCTTTATAAACTTACAGGTCTTACAAGACTGTTTCCTTTTTCTAAAACTTTTGCAAGGTATCACCTCGGTCATTTATCAGAAAACGAAAACCACGAAGTGGACGTACTTGCGGGAGCTTTTATGATGATACCCAAAAAAGTGCTGGACGAAATAGGAAATTTTGATGAGCAGTTTTTTATGTATGGAGAAGATGTGGACCTTAGTTTCAGAATACAGAAGGCAGCTTGTTCCGCAACAGGCGGGAACTTTAAAAATTATTATTTTTCTGAAAGCAGCATTATACATTTCAAAGGGGAGAGTACTAAAAGGGGAAGTTTAAATTATGTGCGACTTTTTTACAAAGCCATGAATCTGTTTGTAAAAAAACATTATAGCGGAAGTAAGGCAGGCATCTTTATTTTCTTTATTCAAACAGCGATTATAATAAGAGCAGGTTTTTCTGCGCTGGGAAAGTTATTAAAAAAAATAGGCTTGCCGGTTTTGGATGCGACAATAATTTTTACAGCTTTTGTTACCACAAAATTTTTGTGGAGCACATATATCCGCCAGGAAATAAATTACTCACCTAATGTTTTGTTTATTGCCTTTCCGGCATTTACTGCCATTTTTTTAATAGCCGCTTATTATTCAGGATTATACGATAAGGGTTATAAGCAATCGCAATTGATACGCTCAACCTGCATTGCTGCTTTGGTTTTGTTGAGTGTATATGCATTGCTGCCAGAAAGTATCAGGTTTTCTCGTGGTATTTTAATTTTGGGAATACTTTTGGGCTTTGTGTTGATGGCTTTGGTAAGATTTTTGTTTATTCGCTGGCGCTATTTGGAAACAGGAAATGAAGATGAAGAACGTCGCCAAACCATTGTGGTTGCTGGTAAAAAAGATTTTGATGCCGTTTCGGCAATATTAAAAAAGGCGGGTTTGCATAAAAGAATTTTAGGCAGAGTGAATAATTATACTGAAGATGTTTCAGCTTCGCTGGGAAGTATTGAACAGCTATCCACACTGGTTGTAAAGTATCCTGTTAAAGAAATAATTTTTTGCGAAAACGGCTTAACTTATAAAGAGATAATCAGTCTTGTAACAGCATCACCGGGCAGTGCCAGAAACAAATTTCATGCTTCGGGAAGCAGGAGTATAGTTGGCAGCGACAGCCGTTACGAAAGCGGAGACTATGTTTCCGCCAGCAAAAAATATAATATTGATAAACCATTAAACAGGCGAAATAAAAGATTACTGGATGTTGCCGTTAGCCTTTTACTTATAATTAGTTTTCCAATACATATTTTTTTACAAAAGAAACCATTGGGTTTTTTTAAAAATGTGTTTGCTGTTCTGTTTAAACAAAAAACATGGGTTGGTTATGCCGGAAGTGCAGATAGTTTGCCAAAATTAAAAGCGGCTGTAATTTCCTGTACATCTCTACCTGTTAAACTAAATGAATTACCTGCCGAAAGTTTGCACAATACTGACGAATGGTATGCTTCCAGCTATTCTGTTTTGCTGGATTTGCAAAAGATTAGGAGAGGATATAAATATCTTTACTATTGATTTGCCTTTTGTAGTTGGGCAACAAAATCTTCCACAACTGCTTCGTATTCATTTTGTAACAATGCCGTGTTTTTAAATTCGAAAGTATTTACTTTTTCAAAAACTTTTTTAAAAGAAAAATCTTTTTGTTGTAACGTGCAGAATAACAACTTCTGCTCTAAATATTCTGCCAAATATTTTTGTTCTGTTTGCCCCGCAGTTGGTACCAAAAGGGCTTTTTGCTGAAGCTTGGCTAAATCCATAACAGTGGTGTAACCGCTGCGGCTGATTATTAATTTCGATTGTTGTAGTACTATATTTAATTCATCAGCAGGTAAATGATTTTCTACTTTCACTTCAGGTAGTCCAAGTTCAAATTCTTTAGTATCGCCGGGACAACCACGCAGCAGAAAAGCTTTACCCGAAAAGGTTTTTAATTCTTCAATAACTTTCTTTTCAAAAATAGTACGTTGAGGTTCTGGTCCTGATAAAAGAATGCAAACATCATATTTTATATCAACATCTAATTTTTTAAACCTTGATAACGGACCAAGATATTTTACAGGAACTGCTGGCAATAATTTGGGGTGAGATAAATCTCCGGCTAAATTTATTTGGCCTGCCCCATCTGGCACCCAACACGCATTATATTTATTAATAAAATGATAGTGTATTTTCTGTGCAATTTTTTCTGTGAAAGCATTGCCGGTTTTTATGAGCAACTGATGCGTTATATAAATGCTTGTTATTTTTTTACTACTCAACCCCAGGCGATTATCAGAAATTACCGCATCAATATTATGTTCCGTAATAGCTTTATTTAACCAGCGCCTCTCTGTATAAATGCTGTAAATTAGTTTGGGGAATTGTGCCAACATTTTAAACGGCATGGTCAGCTTGTTGCTGCTGTATTGTATGCGATATCCCGTTAAATCTATAAATATTAAATTGGGAAATTCTTTTTGCAATAAAAATTTTCCTGCAGCCTCGGCTGCAACAATTACAACACAATTTTGTTGTAATAACTTAGATATGATTGGGATGCAGCGGGTTGCATGCCCAAGCCCCCAGTCTAATGGAGCAACCAGTATACGAATTTTGTTGTGTGAGCTGTTAAAATTTTTCTCTTTCATCTAAACAATACAATAATTGTTTGTGAAAATAGTTTAATTTGGATACTTGAAATTATGAAACTACTTAATAAAATAACATTACTGCTATTAATTGTAACAACCGTATTGTTTACCGCCAGTTGCGCCTCCTCAAAAAAGAGTAAATGCAGCTGCGCAGGAATGGTGGGTTATGGTAACAGGTAGCAGTTATTTAATCTTCAGAAGCTATGAACAAATCGAACCGGGACTTACTGGTTTTGTTCAACCAGGAGTTAATGACTCCACAGTCTATTGAGCATGAGGTAGAATTACTTCATCAACTGCTGTATTCTATAGAGAGAATCGACAACTTGGTTATAGCCCACGAAATTATAGACCTGAATAAATACAAGGTTACAAACAAAAGTATTCAGCTCCGCAGGCTTTTCCGTGAGCGGGAGTTAAAACCTTTCGTTTTTTTAAACTGTAAGAATTAATAGCTGATTATTTGCTTCCGCAGAAAATTATCAACAAAAAAATCAACTCAATTTTTCTAAAGCGTTTCTTAACGCACCAATCATTTCACCTATTTCTTCTTTTTTGCAAGTGCCAACACTAAGCCTGTACCAACTGCTGCTGCTATCTGCACCAAAAGCATAAAAAGGAACAATAGCGAGTTTTGCTTCATCTAAAATATAAGAAGTAACATCGGCCTGCGTTGTTAAAACTTTGCCTTCGGCAGTTGTTTTACCAGCATAATCGATTTGTATGGTAAGATAAATTGCTGCCTGCGGAGAAATGGCATCAACATTAAAACCATCAGCTTTTAATTGTTGAAAACCGGCAAAGATGCTTTGCAGGCGATTGTTGATTTCAGCTTTAAAATCAAAAAGATATGCATCAACAGCTTCGG